>DASYGU010000226.1:0-9800 GCA_035999355.1 Candidatus Limnocylindria bacterium
CGGAAGCCGGCGGCCGATCAGAACCCGGCGGCTCTGGCCAGGGACGTCCCCCAGGCGCGTGCCCGCTCGAGCTCACCATCCTTCAGCGGGCCGTAGGCGCCGTCGACGATGAACCGCTCCGACTTGCCGGCCCGCCGGTACCCGGCCTTCCTCAGCTTCGCCTCGATCGCGCCGGTCGCGCCCCTCGGCGACCACCAGATGCGGGTCTCGAATGCCGCATACCAGCCCTCGCTGACCGGCAGCTCGTCGAGCCAGGTGCGGAGCAGCGGATGGGACACGTCGGGAGGCCGCGGGGCCTTCTCACCGCCGGCGGCGATCTGGTCGCGCATGGCATCCCGAGGCAGGCCGAAGGCAATCACCGGCGCCCCGGCGACGATCAGACTGGCGTCGGCAGCTGCCGCGCTCGTTGCCTGGTCGGTGGTCATTGCCTCCGCTTCGGGGCCGATGCCTGAGGCGATGGCCCGGGCGACGGCCTCGGTGTTCCCCCAGTGTGACTCGTAGACGACGATCGCCTTCATCTCAGAACTCCCTCGTTCGCGTGACTTGGTCCTCTAGAAGGTAGGCGGGGAGCGGTCCTCGATCACGGGCCATCCGGCCCTTTGACACGGTCGGTTTCGGCCCTCTAGGCCACCCAAGTTCGGCCGCGCCGGCGCATCACCTCGGCCAGGGCGGCGGGCGTCAGGGCGATCACGGCGATCGCAGCCCATTCCGTCGCCGATAGTGGCGACGCGCGGAATGCGTCGGCGAGCGGAGGGATGTACGGGATCGCGGCCTGCACGGCGAGCCAGAGGACGCCCATTCCCGCCAGCAGCAAGTTGGGACGCAGGCGCAGGAGCGAGGACCCAAGGGTCCGGTTGGCGTTCGCCCGCACGAGCTGGGCCACGACCAGGGTCGTGAACGCCACCCAGTTCGCGTGCTCCTGGTCGCCCGAGACGCTGAGGACCAGCGCCAGCGCGGACGCCACGGTGAAGGCACCGGCCAGACAGATCCCGACCAGCAGGCGGCGGTCCAGTAGCGGCTGATCGCGCGGCCGAGGCCGCACCGACATGGCATTCGGCTCCTCCGCTTCTCGCTCGAAGGCCACGGCCGCCGAGATGTCGATGAAGAACTCCATCCACAGGATCTGGATGGGAAGCAGGGGGAGGCTGATCCCGACCACGGTGGCGAGCAGGACGTACCCGAGCAGCGCGACGTGGGTGGAGAGGAGGAATACGAGCCCTTTCTGGACGTTGGCGATCATCCGTCGTCCCTCGCGGAGGGCATCCATCAGCGTCGCGAACGAGTCGTCCCCGAGCACCAGGTCGGCCGCCTCCCGCGCGACCGCCGTCCCACTGCCCATGGCCACCGCCACGTCGGCGCGGTGGAGTGCCGGCGCGTCGTTTACGCCGTCGCCGGTGACCGCCACCGTGCGGGCCGAGGCCGCGGCCGCCTCGACCAGGCGGAGCTTGTCGGCGGGCGTCGCTCGAGCCACGATCTGCAGATCCCTGATGCGGGCCGCGAGGGCGTCGGGGTTCATGGCCTGGATCTCGGCACCGGTGAGGACGATGTCGCCCGGGAGCCCCGCTTCCCGCGCGATCGCACGGGCCGTGGTCGGGTGGTCGCCGGTCACCATCACGACCTGGATGCCGGCCGCGAGCGCCGTCTCGACCGCAGCGGGGATTTCCGGTCGGAGGGGATCGGCGAACACGAGGGTGGCGGTCGGCTGCCAGTGGGCGCCCTCGCTCCGCGCGGCCAGCAGCAGCAGTCGGCCACCTCGATCGGCCTCCTCCACAATCAGTCGCTCCCAGCCCCCGAGGTCTCCCTGCGCCGGTCCCAGCCCACCATCGGCGCGCACCAGTTCGAGCACCGCCTCGGGCGCGCCGAGGGCGAGGTCGCGCAGCCCCTGCTCGTCGTAGCACCGGGTCATCGCATACGGACGCAGGTCCGTGGGCGGCGAGGCGTCGAGGAGGGTCTCGGGATTCAGCTCGGGGACGAGATCCTCGTCGGCGAGGGCGTCATGAATCGCGCGTGCGAAGGCGCCGGTCCGCCCGGTTCCCGCGGCGTGCCATGCCTCCGCTTCCGCCCGCAGCGCCTCGCCGAGGATCCGCGCCCGCTCGACGCCAACCGCCGTGCCCACCGGTGTCCGCACCGCCGCCACCGACAGCCGGTTGAGGGTCAGGGTGCCGGTCTTGTCGGTGAGGATGAAGTCCACCGCTCCGAGCGTCTCCTGCGCGTTCAGGCGGCGGACAAGGACGTCACGGCGGAGGAGGCGGTAGGCGCCAAGGCCGAGGATGACCGCGAGCAGGATGGGTGGCTCCTCTGGAATCGCGGCGATCGCGGCGGCCACGCCGGCGAGGATGTTCTCGCCGGCCGGATTGCCTCGCAGGAAGCCCAGGCCGACCGTGATCACCACCAGGCCGAGCGCCACCACAAGCAGAATGCGGACGAAGCGGGCCAGCTCGCGTTCCAGCGGCGAGCGGGGCCGGGCATGGGCCGCCAGCGAGCTCGCGATCCTGCCCACCTCGGTCGTCTGGCCGACGGACACCACCACGCCCTCGCCGAGCCCGCCAACCACGTTCGTGCCGGCGTAGGCCATCGCCCGGCGCTCGGAGAGGGCCGCGTCGGACGAATCCGCCTCGACCGAGGCCGGCTCGGGAAGCGACTCGCCGGTCAGCGTGCTGCGGTCGACCAGCAGCGCGTGCGAGGTGGTGACCCGAAGGTCGGCGGGGATGACATCGCCTACCGCGAGGAGCGCGAGGTCACCGACGACGACTTCGCGAGCCGGAATCTGGACTGCTTCGCCGTCCCTCCGAACCCGGGCCCGCGGCGCATTCGCCTGGCGAAGAACCTCCAGTGCGCGCTCGGCGCGGTAGCTGGTGGCGACGTCCGCCGCGACAATGGGGACGACCCCTATCAGGATCAGGATGCCGTCCCGGACTTCGCCGAGGATGATGGCCAGCACGGCCGCTCCGATCAGCATGAGGACGAAGGGCTCGCGCAGCGCGTCCACGAGCGCCCGCAGGATGCTCGGACCGGGCACCGCTTCCAACTCGTTCGGGCCGTTCTCCGCCAGCCGCACGGCCGCGTCGGCGTCCGACAGGCCGGTCGCCGGGTCGACATCCAGCGACGCGCAGACCTCCCTGGCCGATCGCGCCCACGGGCTGGCAGCCGCGCGAATCATCGGTCCGAGCATCGCACCTGGCGATGGCGATTTCGTGGGCCGTCTGGCACCATCGATCGGGAGCGATGGCACGTATCTTCGAGGGCGGAATCGAGTGATCGTATGGCCATGACCGCAGTGACCCCCGACGAGACCGTCGGTCTCAACCCGCCACTGACCGGCACCGAGCCAGCGGGATGGGACACTTGCCTGACATGCACGCCATTGGGGCGAGTTCGGGGCTGTCTTCCACCGCTGGCCGAATAAGGATCTGAGGCAGGCCATGAGAGCCGTTTTGCCACGTCGCGCGGTCGCCGAGATCCGGGACGGCCACACGATATACATCCACGGCGGTGCGGCTACGCCCACCGCGCTTCTCACGGCGCTCGCGGAACGAGGTCCGAAGCTGAAGGGTGTCACGACCGTTGGGCTCCACCTCGAGGGACCATGCCCGCACCTGGCGCCGGAGCTGGCCGGGCACATCCGGCATCGCGCGCTGTTCATTGGTCCCACCGCCCGGGATGCGGTGAACGAAGGACGAGCGGACTATGTCCCGATCTTCCTATCGGACATTCCGCTCCTCATCAGCCGAGGCATCCTGAGCCTCGACTGCGCGTTCATCAACGTCAGCCCACCCGATGCGCATGGCTACTGTTCGCTGGGCCCGAGCGTCGACGCAACTCTGGCAGCCGTTCGAAGCGCGCGAACGGTGATCGCCCAGATCAACTCGGCAATGCCTCGCACGCTGGGTGACAGCTTCGTCCATGTGCGGGAAATCGACCTCATGGTTGAGGTGGCCCAGCCACCGCACGAGCACCCGGCCGCGGAGATCGGCGAGACCGAGCGCCAGATTGGCGCCCTCGTCGCTGACCTGATCCCAGATGGAGCGACCCTCCAGCTCGGCATCGGCTCCATCCCCGCCGCGGTGGGCGCCGCGCTCGGCGACAAGACCGACCTGGGCATCCATACCGAGCTGTTCACCGACACCGTCGTGGATCTCGTCGAAGCCGGCGTGGTGACCGGCGCGGCAAAAGAGATCAACACCGGCAAGATCGTGTCCTCCTTCGTCCTCGGCACGCCGCGCCTCTATCGGTTCATCGACAACAACCCGATGGTCGAGATGCGGCCGGTTGACTACACGAACGACACGGCCGTCATCCGCAGGTTCCGGAAAATGGTGGCCATCAACTCCGCCATCGAGGTCGACCTGTCGGGCCAGGTCGTGGCCGACTCTATCGGCCGCCGGCTCTACTCCGGGGTCGGCGGCCAGATGGACTTCATTCGCGGCGCGGCCCTGGCCGAGGAGGGGCGGGCCATCATCGCCCTGCCTTCCACGGCGGCCGGTGGCGCGGTCTCGCGGATCACCGCCAGCCTCCAGCCGGGTGCCGGTGTGGTCACCACCCGCGCTCATGTTCGGACCGTGGTCACCGAATGGGGCGTGGCCGAGCTCTTCGGACGTTCGCTCGCCGAGCGTGCCCATGCCCTCATTCAGATCGCACACCCGGCATTCCGAGACGAGCTCTTGCGTGCCGCGGGCCAGATGCATCTCGACCACTGACGTGCGGAACGTCCCCCCGCGAGGTGCCGAACGGCACTCGCCGCGACCGCGGGCTCGAGACCACCATCAGGCATGGCTCGTGATGACATTACCGTCCGCTGGGTGCGCGCAGAGGACGCAGCCCGCCTCGAGGCGTTCTACAGCGCCCTGACCGATGACAGCCGCGCCGCGCGATTCCACGGCGCCTGTCGCGGCATCAGCCATGAGCGGGCCGCGCACGATTCAACGGCGGACCACCACCACCGTGACGGGTTCGTTGCCGAGTACGAGGGGCGCATCGTTGGCCACCTCGTGCTCGAGCCCATGCGTGCCGGTGCGGAGGAGGTCGCGGTGGCCGTCGCGGACGATCTTCAGCATCACGGTGTGGGATCACTGCTCATGGCGGCCGCGGTTGCGTCCGCTCGGCTGCGTGGTGTGCGGCATCTGCAGGCCTGGATCCGACCCGACAACGAAGCCATGCGGCGTTTGTTCACCGGCACCTCGCGGCCCACCCACCTCATCGCCTGGGACGGCTACGACGCCCGATACGAGCTTGACGTGCCGCCCTTCCCGCACGCGGCCTGATTCCCGCCTGTCACGCGCTGGCGGAGTCTCGAACGACGCTCACGAGGCAACAGCCTCGACCAGCGCCCGCAGCGGCGCCTCGAATCGAGCGATGTCTCCGAAGGTGTGGATCGACTCCGCCTCCTCGTCGGTCATCGGCCCAACGACGATCTTCGACGCCTTGAGCACCGTCTCCTCCCCGTCGGCCTCCAGCTCGTACTCGCTGTCGAGGATCGTGCCGGGCATGACCCGGCCGCGGGTGGCAAACCGATTGGGGCGGTCGTACACGGTGACGTGCCCGTAGAGGTATCCCATCCCGTCCCCCCAGTCCTCGTAGCTTGCCCCGCCGACCCGCGGCTCGTTGAGCACGGCCCGGGTCCGTGTGTCCCCGTAGGAGTGGGGGAACCACTCCAGGGTCTCGTCGAACACGGCGCGGAAGACGCGCTCGGGGGTGGCCCGGAAGCGGAGCTCCGTTTCGATTCGGACGACGCGGACGTCGTCGACCAGCACGGCCATGGATGGACCTCCTTCTGACGATGCGAGATGGCGCTCGAGGGCAAGCATTTCGGCGGCAGAGCGGTCGGCGAAAGGGACGACCCATCGCTCGTACCAGCGCCGCAGCGGCACCGGGTTGAGGTGGTTGAACCGTTGCCGGCCCCGTCGCCGAACGACGACCAGGCCCGCCTCGGTCAGGACGCCGAGGTGCTGCATGACCGCGAAGCGGGTCACGGTGGGGATGGCTCCGGCCAGTTCGCCGGTCGTCTTCGGCCCGTCGCCTAGCAGGTCGAGCAGCTGTCGCCGAAGTGGGTTCGCCAGGGCACGCCAGACGTCCTGCTCCGGTCGCTCGCCGGATTCGATGCTGATCGAGCTCAACATGTGATAAGACTATCACATAAGATGGGCTCACAGGGAACCGGGAGGGGACTCCCCGAATGGGCTAGGCGGCGAGTGCGATCGGCGCGGACGGCTAACGCTCCGGTCTGCCCGCTTTGCGGCGCGACCCAATCGCGGACACGTCTTCAGCAGGATCCTCCAGAAGGAGTACGTTTAGCCGTGCACGGAGGGTACTATCGATTGACCAGTCCAATCACCGCCACTCTCGCCGCCCACCTTGCTGATCTGGCCGCGTTCGGATTGGCCATCAGCGTGTATGGCATAGCGGGCGAGAGCAACCCAATCGCGTATCAGCTGTTCATCGTCGGTGGCATACCGCTGCTCGTGGCGGTGAAGGTGGCAGGGTCACTGGTTGCCGCCCTGATCGTCTCCCGCCGCCGCCGGTGGCTCCCCCTGGCGGCAGGCAGCGGTCTGCTTGGCGCGGTAACCGCGCTGATGGTGCTGCTCTAGCGCGACGCTCACTCGATCGCGTTCAGCCGCCCGTCCTGATACGTTCCGGGCTCGCTCGAGCCTGGCACGAAACCGGGGCGGCTAGCTCAGCTGGTTAGAGCACTTGCTTGACATGCCGTCGGCCCTGGTGCGCCGTAGGTCGGGGCACTTTGAGCGCGAATAGCACATGCGTAAGACCCCGAGTTATCGTGGTATCCAGGCGCGGGGCTCCCGACACCCAGCTCGGTTCCCTAGCCTCCACGGTCGAATCGCCGGGAGTCCGGCTGCCACGAACCTAGCGCTTGCGCCGCCGAAGTCGGACCAACGGTAGGAGGAGCCCGACAATGGTCGTGATCAGGTACAGGCCAACCGCGGCAATTGGAAGGACGATCGCCACGGCGATGGCCACCACGTTCAGCACGATGATGCTCCAGCGGCGGCGAACCTTTGCGTCGAGCTCGTCGTCGGCCACGCTGTCCAGGACGAGTGACCGCTCGCTCGCGATGTAAAACATCAGCAGACTCAGCGTGGACGACGCCACGAGCAGGTTCGCGCCGTAGATCACGACCGCAGCTGTCACGTCCGGACCCTCCAGATGGGTGACCATCAGCTCGGTCGAGAATGGCAGCAGGCCGACGAAGAGCAGCATGAGCAAGTCGATGCCATAGGCGATAGCGTCTGCCTCTCGCATCAGCTTCGTCATCCCCGCGTGAGCGACCCAGATCCCACCGATGAACACGAAGCTGATCAGGTAGCCAAGGAACTCGTGCCATTGCTCGGCCAGGGTCGGCAGCAACGGAGCCTCAAGAGCCGGGACCGTGAGCTCGAGGACGAGCAGTGTGATGGCAATGGCGAAGACGCCATCCGTAAACGCGTTGAAGCGATCGAGCGGAAGGAATTCGGAGGCTGGGCGCGTGCGGCCATCACTCTCCGGTGCCGGCGTGTCGGTCAGCGCCTCGTCAGCGGACTGGTCCGAGTCCATCGGATCACATGGTAGAGGCCGTGCCGGCAGCCGGCTCGCAGCGCCACCGGGCAACCGCGGGGGCGGCGCATACTGGCCGTCCGTCCCAGCGTAGTAGCCAGCCGGCTCCAATACCGGCATCCCGGAGGAATTCATGCGACTAACCCCACCGCGAATGACCGCAGCCATCCTCGTCCTTGCTCTAGGGCTGGTCGCGGCATGCACGCCCGCGTCCGACCAGCCGAGTGCAGAGCAGGCGCTGTGCGATGCCCTGGCCACCTTCCGCACCAGCGTCCGGGCGATCGCCGACCTGTCTCCGACGACAGCCTCGATCGAGGATCTGCAGGCTGGCGTTGATTCGGCGCAGGAGGCCTGGGGTGGCGTCCAGGATGCCGCCGAAGCCCTCGGCGAAGCTGACACGTCCGCCCTTGAGACGGCTTGGACCGACCTTGCGGATCAGATCAGCAACTTCTCCACCGACATCCCGCTGCGCGAAGCGATCGGCGAGATCACAGCCGGCGTCGATGAGGTGCAGGCTACATACGACGAGATCCGAAACGGCTTGGGCTGCGAAGGCAGCTGACCCCCCCACATCGCTTGGCACTGCACTGGGCCGACACCGATGCCCACCTCGGCTCCCTAGGCTCCCCGAGAGGTCGAATCGCCGGGAGTCCGGCGGTATGACCCTAGGGGTGGCGGCCTACTGGCGGCTTAGCACCGCGAGCGTTCGCCGCGACCAGGGTGCCGAGGGGGGGATTGGCGGGGGCTGATATTCTCTGCCGCGTTGGAGGTCTGGCTGTCAGCGCAATACACCTTCAGGCGATGACATGGGAACGCTCCCTAGTATGCGGTGGTGTAGGTCAAGGCTCCAACGCGATAACTACCAGTCATGTGCTCTTCCCGAGCACGAAACGATGGGCGGCTAGCTCAGCTGGTTAGAGCACTTGCTTGACATGCAAGAGGTCACTGGTTCGAGTCCAGTGTCGCCCACCACCCAACCCGATCGCGTTGACCGGTTTTGGCCTGCCACCGAGGAGTAGCCGATGCGCGTCGCCGTCAGTCCGGAGCAGATCAGGGCGGCATTCGAGGCCGTGAAGGACGATCCTTCGTTCGACGAGAGCCGGGGGCTCTGGGAGCGTGGCCGGCCACCGGTCGAGATGATCCAGGCCATGTGCCTGCGCCCCGAGATCCTGCGCGGGTTCGCGGGCTTCGGAAACGCCGTCTACCCCGGCGGCCTGCTCGAGCGACGGGTCAAGGAGCTGGTGATCATCACCGCCTCGCAGACCAACGAGTGCCAGTTCTGCACCGCCTCGCACGTGGACCTGGTGGGAATCGCGGACATCATCCAGGAGCCCCTCGTCGTGATCGACGACACCGAATCACTCGCGCCCCGCGAACGCCTCGCCGTCGAATACACGCGAGCCGCGATGGCCGACTCGAATGCCATTCCCGAACGGCTGCGGCGGCAGATGAGTGAGCACTTCACTGATCCGGAGGTCGTCGAGCTCTCGTTCCTGATCGGCTACATCAACATGCTGAACCTGTTCAACAACCTGCTGGACGTCCGCTACCACGGCGACTACGCGATCCTGGCCCCGCACGGGTCCCCATCGCCCGGTTGAGGCCGATGGGTCACCGCCTTATGGCTGCGCCCAGGTACTGAGCACGATTTCGGCATCAGCCGGGTGCATCCGGTAGCCGCCGCCGGCAGCGTCCCAGACGAGGAGATCCCGCCGCGCGACGCGCCGCATGACCTTGTTCGGGCCGGCCACGATCCCGGCGAACGCCGTGCCCGTGCTCTTGCCGTATCGCTGCCGCAGCGCTTCGTCAAGGACGAGGACCTCGTCATTCAATGAGAGCTCCGCGACCTCGCGCACCAGGCGACGGCTGTCGACGCCTCGGATCGCGTGGAGCACCTCCATCAGCTGGCGGCGGCGCAGTTCCGTTTCGTCCCCGCCGGTCGCGTCCATGCCCTCGTCCGCCTTGCGTTGGGGGCCCATCACCCATCGCCAGACGAGATCGACGAGCTGATCCTCGGTGTTCGCCTCGAATTCGACCCTCGGCACTTGTAACTCCTTGAAAGACTAGTAGCAGATTAGACGCGAGCCTATCACAGGTCAATCTGTGGTAGACTGCCGTCAACGGCTGTAAAAGCTGCGAACCGTCTGATCTCCTGGCCTTCGAAAGAAGTCGGTCACGAGCGATTCCGCTTCGTATCGACCGCCGAACCACAGAGGAGAACGACGTGAAGCACATTCGAATCGCCACGTACGACC
>DASYGU010000246.1:0-13196 GCA_035999355.1 Candidatus Limnocylindria bacterium
TGGGATGCTCTTCGCGAGCGGATCTTCGCGCGGCAGAAGGAAATGGGGGTCATCCCGGCCGACGCTGAGCTGACGGCGCGCCCAGCGGAAATCCCGGCCTGGGACGACATGCCTGACGCCATGAAGCCCGTGCTGGCCCGACAGATGGAGGTCTACGCCGGCTTCATGGAGCACACCGACCACCATGTGGGGCGATTGATCGACGCCCTGGCCGACCTCGAGATCCTGGACGACACGCTCGTCTACTACATCGTCGGCGACAACGGTGCGTCGGCCGAAGGCACGCCAAATGGCACGTTCAACGAGCTGATGACCCTCAACGGGGTGACGACCATCGAGACGCCCGAGTTCCTGACCGCGCGAATCGACAAGTTCGGAACACCGGAGGCATACAACCACTACGCCGTGGGATGGGCGCACGCCATGGACACGCCGTACCAGTGGACCAAGCAAGTCGCCTCACACTGGGGCGGCACCCGCAATGGCACCATCATTCACTGGCCGAATGGCTTCCAGGCCCGGGGAGGTATCCGTCATCAGTTCAGCCACGTCATCGACATCGCGGCAACGGTGCTCGATGCGGCCGGGCTGCCCGAACCGACCTTCGTCCACGGCGTCCAGCAGATGCGCCTCCATGGCCGGAGCATGCGCCCGACCTTTGACGACGAGGCGGCCCCGGAGCATCGCGCGACGCAGTACTTCGAGATGTTCGTGAATCGCGGGATATATCACCGAGGGTGGACCGCGGTGACCCGCCACAGCACCCCGTGGATCATGGCCGAGGCACCGCCGATCGACGCTGATGTATGGGAACTCTATGCCCCGGATGATTGGACCCAGGCCCACGACCTGGCCGCTGAACAGCCAGAGAAACTGGCCTACCTCCAGCGCCTGTTCCTGATCGAGGCGACCAAGTACGACGTCCTGCCACTCGATGATCGGCGGGTCGAGCGATTCAACTCGGACCTGGCCGGGCGGCCGACCCTGATCCACGGCAACTCGCAGGTCCTTTTCGACGGCATGGGCCGTCTGTCAGAGAACTCGGTTCTCAACATCAAGAACAAGTCGCACGCGGTCACGGCCCAGGTGACGATTCCCGACGGCGCCGCCGCCAATGGCGTCATCGTGGCCCAGGGAGGTGCGTTCGGCGGCTGGGCCGTCTACGCGCATGCCGGGAAGCCGGCCTACTGCTACAACTTGTTCGGATTGCAGCGGTTCAAGATCTACGGCGACCGCGACCTCCCAGCCGGCGACCACCAGGTCCGCGTGGAGTTCGGGTATGACGGTGGCGGGCTGGCAAAGGGTGGTTCGGTCAGCTTGTACCTCGACGGCGAAAAGGTCGGCGAAGGCAGAGTGGACCAGACCGAGCCGATGGCGTTCTCCGGGGATGAAACGACCGATGTCGGCTCGGATACGGCCACCCCGGTGAGCGACGACTACAGCTCGCCTTCGAGCGTCTTCAATGGGCGCATCCAGTGGGTCCAGATCGACCTCGGCGACGACGCGGAGGACGCCGACCATCTCATCACGGCCGAGGACCGCTTCCGCGTCGCAATGGCCCGCCAGTAGGGCGCGGCCTCAGGCACGTCGGTCAGGGACTGTCGCTTCCGACCAGGACCTCAATCCAGCGCTCGAGCATCGGCGGGTCAGGAGCCGTGACCGGGCGGGTGGGCATGGGTGCCGAGACCGCCGCGCCGGGCGGGATGATCAGGACCTGCTCGCCGGGTAATCCGAGGTTGCGCAGGCGTCGGGCTTCGACGGTCACGTAGGCGTCGCTCTGGAGGTACTCCAGCTGCCGCTGGAGAGCCGCGTTCTCGGCCTCGGCCGCCGCGACCTGGGCGGCCAGCGAGTCCGCCTGCTCCCCGACCGACCAGCCAAGGAACGCCTGGCGGCCGACGTTGAACGCGATGATGGCGACGACACCGGCGACGATGAGGGCGACGAAGGTCCGGCGGCGAAGGCCTACCCGGAAAGAGGGGCGACGAGCAGGAGGTCGCGCCCGCGTCACCGCTGTGCCCGGAACGGCGGTCATGGGGCGGCAGTCTAGGCGGCTCGTTTTGCGGGCGTCAAGAAAGCGTGCACTCCATGTCCGCTGGCAACTGCTCGGGGACGGATCGGGTACCCTGATTCAGCCGACGGCCCCGATTGCCCGCCAAGGGCCACCTCGGCTCTATTTCACAGCCCACAGGGCCGTCAGTGGCCGCCGACGCGGCCGAGAGTAGAAGGGACTAAGACAGATGGGAATCGGACCAGTCCAGTACATGGTCGTGGCCTTTCCGGGGAACCAGTTCAAAGGCGAGATCGCGCCCGCCCTCTCCGACCTGGTTGAGTCCGGCACGATCCGGATCATCGACCTCGCCTTCGTCATCAAAGAGGCGGACGGGAGCATGACCGGTGTCGAGCTCGAGGACGTGGGCTCAGATGTCTTCCAGGCGTTCGAATCCCTCACCGCCGAGCGCGGCGGGTTCGTCAGCGAGGAAGACCTCCAGGCCGTAGCGGGAGCCCTCGAGCCGAACTCATCGGCCGCGATCCTGGTATGGGAGGACGTTTGGGCGACCGGCTTCGTGGAGGCCATCGCGCGAGCGGACGGCCAGCTGGTCGACATCCAGCGTGTGCCCCGCGAGCTCGTCGAGGAAGCCGTCGCTTGGGCCGAGGAAAACAAGGCAACGGCCAGCGCCTAGAGCGCTGGACCAGAAGGAGACAGACCGATGAGACGACGACGGGGCGGCATTGTCCGCATGGCCGCCACGACCGCGGTGGTCGCCGGCACAGCCGGTGCCGTTAGCCACCACCAGCAGCAGAAGTACGCCGCGCAGGACCAGCAGCAGGCCGCCCAGCAGCAGGCTGGATACGACCAGGCCGCCGCGGCCGCGCCTCCAGCTCCCGCCGCCGAGGACCCGATGGTCGAGATCCAGAAGCTCGCCCAGCTGCACTCGGCTGGCGCGCTGACCGACGAGGAGTTCGCCGCGGCCAAGGCCAAGGTCCTCGGCATCTGAACCCGATACCTGGCGCAGCCAGGCACTGACCAAAGAGGCCCGGGCTCCTGCCCGGGCCTCTCGCGTGGCGCAGGTGGTCCGGGGTCCGAGGTGTCGGCCAGGGCGCCCGGGCCCCCTGCTATTCGGTCCTGGTTGGTGAGCCGAATACGCCGCCACGGGAGCGGACGGCTGAGACCGGCGTGCCCTCCATGAGGTCGGGTGACTCGGCCGACACTCGGGCGAACCACGCGCCATATCGGCCGGCCAGTGGCCAGGCGCTCATCCCGTGGGCCACGACGCTCAGCACGACGGTGATCGCGACCGTCACCGTGATGTCCAGCGCACCCGGCTTCGCAGCCAACTCCTCGAGCACGATGATGGCGAACACGATGCTGGCCAGGCCCCGTGGCCCGAACCATCCGATGAAGCCAACCGTCGCAGGCCGTGCCCCGCTCCCGACGAGAGACACGGCCACTGGCAGCATGCGGATCACCGTCAGGCTGAGCAACGCGTAGACCACGTGCTCGGCCCGGATCTCGGACACGATCGGAACAAGGACGCCGGCGCCGAACGCGAGAAAGGTCCCCGCCGCGAGCAGCCCCCCGATCACCTCCAGGAGCTCGTTCGGATGCCCTTCCGCGGCTGCCTCGTCGTGGTCAGCCCTCGCCGCCCGACGGGAGATGATGCCGAATACCGCGCCACCGACGAAGGCGGCGATGAAGCCGCTGCCTCCGAGCGAGACCGCCAACGCGTACGCAGCCACCGCGGCCGTCAGGGGAATCACCTGGGCCCATGCCTCCTGCATCGAACCGGAACGGCGACCGATCCGAGCCGCCGCGGCCCCCAGGGCTCCGACCGCGAATCCGGCCGCAACCCCGAAGCCGAGCTGTCGAACAAGCGTGGCCAGGGCATCGCCGACGGTCACCGCGTCACCCTCGGCCAGCGCGAGCGCGACGGCGGTAAAAAGAATCGGGACGCAGATTCCGTCATTGAGACCGCTTTCGACATTCAGCGCCTGGCGGATACGGGCCGGCACCCGTTCGTCCAGGACGACTGGTAGTCCCAGGGCAGCGTCGGTCGGCGCCAGGCACACGGCGAGGACGAGGGCCTCGGCCACCAGCAGGCCAGGGAAGAGCGGGATCGCGACGACGGTTCCCAGGGCGATGGTCAGCACGAGCCCGATACCCAGCAGCCGGGCGGGGATCTTCCATCCAGCCCGAAGCTGCCCGAGATGAATGCTCGAGGCGTCCGCGAAGAGCACGACCGTCAGGGTCACTTCGGCCAGCGTGCGCAGCGGCACGTCGCCCGGCTCGATTGGGAGGACCCCCACGAAACCCAGGATCGCGCCGATCCCCAGGAAGTAGATCGGGGCGCTCACGACCGACGCCGCGAATCGCCGCGAGAGGACGGCATACACGAGGAACGCGCCGGCCACGGCCAGGAGCCAGGTCATGACCTGAGCCCCGAGGCGTCCGGTGTGGCGGCCAAGGGCAGCGTGGTCACAGCGTCAGGCGGTGCCGCGGTCCTTGAGGATCTGCCCCGCGGCCAGCCTGCCCGGGGCGCCCATCACGCAGCCGCCCGGGTGGGTGCCCGAGCCGCACTGGTAGTAGCCGTGGATCGGGGTCCGATACTGGGCCCAGCCGGGTGCGGGACGAAGGAAGAACATCTGTGGGGCGAGCAGCTCACCGGCGAAGATGTTGCCCTCACTCAGCCCGGTCACCCGCTCGATGTCGAGTGGCGTCACGACCTCGCGCTGGAGGACCAGGTCACCGAACCCTGGGAAGTACCGCTCGAGCGTGGCCTGGACGACGTTCCCCAGGTTCTGGCGCTCGGCGTCCCAGTCGCTCTCCCGCAGTCGGTATGGGGTGTACTGGACGAAGCACGACATCACGTGCTGGCCGGGCGGGGCCATGTCCGGGTCGATGGTGGACTGGATGGCGCCGTCGATATACGGCTCGGCGCTGTACCAGCCGTACTTCGCCTCGTCGAATGCGCGCTCGAGGTAGTCCATGGACGGACCGATGTTCAGGAAACCGCGGAACGGCTCGGTTCCGGCATCGGCGAGCTGGGGGTAGACCGGGATCCCACTCAGCGCGAAGTTCACCTTGGACGAGACACCCTGGAACTTCATCCGGCGGACGGTCTCGGTCAGGTCGTCGGGCAGCTCACGGGGCTCGACCAGGTCAAGGAACGTGCGCCGGGGATCCAGGGCGCTGACCACGACATCGGCGTGGAACTCGGTGCCATCGGCCAGTGCAACGCCGGTTGCCCGGCCGTCATCGGTCAGGACCCGGGCCACCTCTGAGTCGAGGCGGATCTCGGCGCCGTACGCCTGCGCGGCGCGGGCCAGGACCTGGGTGAACCCGCCGTTGCCACCCTTGTGGAAGGCCCACGTCCCGAACGAGCCGTCGTGCTCGCCGAGGGAGTGGAAGATGAGGACGAGGCCCGAGCCCTGCGAACGGGGCCCGACCTTCGAGCCGATGATCCCCGACGACGCGAGCCAGCCCTTGAGCAGATCCGACTCGAAGTAGTCGTCCAGGAAGTCCGCGGCGCTGCCGGTCAGGAGCCGAATGGCGTTATGGAGGGTCCGCTTGTCGAGCTTCCGGAAGCCTGCGCCAAGCGCGGCGAGCGCCACCAGCTCTTCGGGGTCGTCGCTGAACGGGTCCGGCGGGACCATGTCAAGGAGCGGCTTGAGGACCTGCGCCACGCGGTCCATGTCGTGACCGTACTGCTCGTACGCATCGGCGTCATGCGGGGAGATGCGAGCGATCTCGCGCAGGTTGGCGTCGTGATCCTGGGTGAACCACAGGTACTCGCCTTCGGGGGTCGGCGCGAAGCGCGAGGACATGAGCAGCGGCAGGAACCCGTGCTTCGGCAGCTCCAGCTCCTGGACGATCTGCGGACGGAGCAGGGACAGGGCATACGAGAAGGTCGTGAACCAGAACCCCGGGCGGAGCTCCTCGGTGATCGCGGCCCCACCCACGAAGGGCCGCTGCTCGAGGATGAGGGTCCTCAGGCCACCTTTCGCGAGGTAGGCGCCATTGACGAGGCCGTTGTGGCCCCCGCCGACGACGATCGCGTCGTATCTGTCCGTCATGCGGCCTTCCGTTCGGGGTTGTAGAGGGGCAGCCGCGCCACGTGGGCCGCGACCTTCTGGTAATGATGGTCCACCGTGAACTCGAGGAACACGCGGGTTCCGACCTTCGCCAGGTCCGGCCGCACCCGGGCCATGGCAATGTGGCGCTGCAGGACGGGTGAGTACATGAAACTCGTGGCGTAGCCCACCCGCTGGCTGCCTTCGTCGTAGACCATCCAGTCCTCGTGAACTGGGGCGTGCGCCTTGGGGGGAATCAGCCCCGCCGCGCCGTAGACCCGGTCGTAGTCCTCCCAGTCCACGACCAGCCCGCTCATTCGCCATCGGGATGAGCGGTCGGCGATCTCGCGCTCGAGCGCCTTTCGACCGATGAAGGCGCGGTCGTCATCGGCCAGCCCCTTGAACATCCAGGCCCAGCCCAGCTCGAGCGGGGTGGACCGGTGGGCGTCGTTGAACGCGAATCGGCTGGAGTCGAAGTCCTTGCCCAGCAGGAGCAGCCCAGCCTCGATGCGGAGCATGTACAGCGCCGCCAACCCGTAGGCCTGGACACCGTACCCGTCGCAGGCTTCCCACAGCGTGTCCCACACCGTCAGCGCGTCCGGCGTCGTGCACCAGACCTCGTATCCCAGGTCACCGGTGTAGCCGGTCCGGGTCACGGTGACCGGTCGGCCACCGATCTCACCGGTCGTGATCCCGAAGAACGGCACCTCGGCGACGGCCGGCACGAGGCGGGCGAGCAGCTCGCGGGATCGCGGTCCCTGGACCGCCAGCGCACCGATGTCGAGGCTGACGTCCTCGACGGTGACGGCCATGTGGCCAATCCGATCGGCGAAGTAGGCGTAGTTCGGCTCGGCGGTGGTGAGCAGGTACTCATCCGGCCCCCGACGCTGGATGACCGCGTCCTCGAACACGAACCCGCGGTCGTCGAGCCAGGTCGTGTACTGGGCATGGGACGAGGGGCAGGCCCGGATGTCGCGGGCCAGCATTCCGGCCAGGAATCGCTCGGCGTCGCGGCCGGCGATCCGGTACTTGTACAGCGGCGACGTGTCGAAGATGCCCGCCGCGTTGCGGACCGCGAAGTACTCGAACTTGTCCGAGACCTGGTAGCGATTGGCGGCGAGGTGGCCGGCCCAATGGCTCCACAGCCCCGTCTCGTTCAGCGCGCTGGTCCGCTCGTGGAACGGCGTGGTCCGAATCATCGGCCGCCAACCCTATCAGGCGCGACACCCAACCTGTCGCACCCCGACCGCACGCTCGGAATGACACGGAGCATTAGAACAGGTGTGCTAATCTCCCGGCCACCCATCAGCCGCTTGGAGCCGACATGCTCGCCAATCGACCGGCATCGACCGAGGAGGCCATCGACGCCCTCCTCGCGGAACCATGGCTCGAATCGCTGACCACCGCGCACCGAGTCATCGAAGCGCGACCGCCGCGCCACGCCCCGTGGCCGGACGACCTCGATCCCCGCCTCGTCGGCGCGCTGCGCGGCCGTGGCGTGGAGGCGCTGTGGACGCACCAGGCGCAGGCCCTGGCCACCGTCCGCCGGCGCGAGAACGCCGTGGTCGTGACGCCCACCGCCTCGGGCAAGACCCTCTGCTACAACCTGCCGGTTCTCGACGCCATCGCCCGCGACGACACGGCCCGTGCCCTGTATCTGTTCCCGACCAAGGCGCTGGCGGCCGACCAGCTGGTCGAGCTGCGGGCCCTGGCGGAAGCGGCCGAGCTCGATCTGAAGACGAGCACCTACGACGGCGACACGCCACCGGCCGTTCGGAGCGTCGTGCGCGCCGCCGGGCAGGTGGTCATCAGCAACCCGGACATGCTCCACGCCGGGATCCTTCCGCACCACACGAAGTGGTTCAAGCTGTTCGAGAACCTGCAGTACGTCGTCATCGACGAGCTGCATACCTACCGCGGCCTCTTCGGCTCGCACCTGGCCAACGTCCTCCGTCGACTCCAGCGCGTCTGCCGCCACTACGGGTCGGACCCGGTGTTCATCTGCGCCTCGGCCACCATCGCCAACCCCGGCGAGCTGGCGGCACGGCTGATCGGCGCACCGGTCACGGTCATTGACGACGACGGTGCGCCGCGCGGACGGCGACACGTCCTGATCGTGAACCCGCCACTCGTGAACGAGGCACTCGGGATCCGGGCCAGCAGCCTGCTCACCGCCAAGCGGATCGCGGAGCAGCTCATCGGCGATGGGGTCCAGACCATCGTCTTCGGCCGCAGCCGGACCACGGTCGAGGTCATGACCACCTACCTCCGCGAAGCCCTGCCGGCGGCTCCGGGCCACCAGTCCTCGATCCGCGGCTACCGCGGTGGCTATCTCCCGAACGAGCGGCGCGACATCGAGCGTGGCCTGCGCGACGGCCGGGTCCGCGGGGTGGTCGCCACGAACGCCCTCGAGCTCGGGATCGACATCGGTTCGCTCGACGCGGCCATCAGCATCGGATACCCGGGCACCATCGCTTCAACCTGGCAGCAGCTCGGCCGCGCCGGCCGACGGGCCGGGACCGCGCTGTCCGTGCTCGTCGCCTCGTCCGCTCCCATCGACCAGTTCCTAGCCATGCATCCGGATTGGTTCTTCGACCGGCCACCGGAGCATGGCCTCGTCAATCCCGACAACCTCCATCTCCTGCTCGACCACCTCCGAGCCAGCACGTTCGAGCTGCCGGTGCCGGCCGACGAGGCATTCGGCATCGTCGAGACGGCGGCCCTGCTCGACGTCCTCGAGGAGGACGGATTCGTCCGTCGGGCGAGCGATGATCGGTACCACTGGAGCCACGAGAACTTCCCGGCCAGTGCGTTCAGCCTGCGGAGCGCGGCGCAGGAGAACGTCGTCATCCTGGACACCACCACGGACCCGCACCGGGTCATCGGCGAGGTGGACCTGTTCGCCGCCCCGCTCCTCCTCCACGAGCAGGCCATCTACCTCCATGAGAGCGTCCAGTACCACGTCGATCGCCTGGACTGGGACGAGCGCAAGGCGTACGTGCGGCGGGTGGACATCGACTACTACACCGATGCGGACCTCGGGGTGACGCTCAAGGTTCTCGACGTCGCGGACGAGACCGATGCGGGCGCGGGCGGCGCCCGCGCCCGGGGCGAGGTGATGGTCGCGTGGCACGTCACCATGTTCAAGAAGATCAAGTTCCATACCCACGAGAACGTCGGCTGGGGGCCGGTCAACCTCCCCGAGCAGCAGATGCACACCGCCGCCACCTGGATCGTGCTGCCCGACGCCGCCTGTGCCCGGTTCAACCGGGAGACGCTGGACGGGGCCCTCATCGGGCTCGCCCGGCTCGCTCGGAACACCGCTCCCCTGCTCCTGATGTGTGACGCCCGCGACCTCGGCGTTCAGGCCCAGGCCCAGGCGCCGTTCACCGGCAAGCCGACTCTCTACCTGTACGACGCGGTTCCGGGCGGGGTCGGGCTCAGCGAGCGGATCCACGACCTGTGGAGCGACCTCCTCGCCGTCTGCCGAGACCTCGTTCGCGACTGCCCCTGCCTCGAGGGCTGCCCCGGCTGCGTCGGCCCACCGGCCGAGGTCGGGATCCGGGGTAAGGCGGCGGCCACCGAGCTGCTCGAGACCCTGGTGGCCGGCTCCCGGCCATGACCCAGACCCTCGCCGAGCGGCTGGCCGCCACCCGGTCCGAGCGAGACACCCGACCCCGGCCGGTCCGGCGCCACGACGACGTCGCCGAGCGGCTGGCGGCCTGGGGCGGTGCCCGGGTGATGAGCAGCGAGGGCGGACGTGTGGCCCTCGTCGAGCGGCGGATCCCCCTCCCACCGCCGGTCGCCGCCCGGCTGGCCGGCGGAATGCGCACCGGCTACCTGGACACCGAGACGACGGGGCTGTCGACCGGGGCGGGGACTGTCGTCATCCTGGCCGCGGTCGGCCACCTGGAGGACGACGCGATCGTCGTCCGGCAGGCACTCCTGCCTGACTACCCCGACGAGCCAGCCCTGCTCCGGACGGTGATGGGCTGGATGCATGGGATGGAGCGGATGGTGACCTACAACGGGCGCGGCTTCGACATCCCGCTGCTAGCGGCGCGGATGACGATCCACGGCCTCGGTCGCGACCTCGTCGGCCTGCCCGAGCGCCACGACGACCTGCTCCCCGTCGCGCGGCGGTTGTGGCGCCGGATCCTGGGCGGGGCGCGGCTGGCCGACGTGGAGCGGGGCGTCCTCCAGATCCGCCGGCGGAGCGACTGCCCGTCCAGCGAGGTCCCCCAGCGGTGGTTCGCGTACCAGGCCGGCGCGTCCCCCGATCTCCTCGCCGCGGTCATCGACCATAACGCCCAGGACGTGGCATCACTCGCCCTGATCGACGGGGAGCTGCGGCGGCTGCGCGATGGAGGATGGCGGGATGGCGGCCTCATCGACCACCGGGGCCTGGCCCTCGAGCTCCTGCGGGACGGCGCCGCCGAGGATGCGCTCGAGGTGCTCGAGGGGGTGCTGACCGGCGGCTTCGGGTCGGTGCCCATGACCGGCGACGAGCCGGTGCGCCTCCGCCGGCTGGCTGCGCGGCTCCTCATCAGCGGCGGAGACTCGTCACGGGCCGAGCTGATGTGGCGGGACGCGGCGCGGAGCGGGACCGTGGAGGCGGCGCTGGCCTGGATCGAGGTCGCCCGCATCCGGGAACGTCATGCCGCGGACCTGCCGGGGGCGCTGGAGGCCACACGCGCCGCGTCGCGCGTCCTCGATCTCGCGTTGGCCCTTGGTCGCGGCGGGAGCATGGACCGCATCGGTCGTGCCCGGTTGCAGGTCGAGGGTCGCCGGCGCCGGCTCACGCGGTGGGTGGCCGCCGCCGAGCGGCGAGCGGCACGGCAGGTGGCCTAGCTCACGCCGGGACGGGCGCAACCTCGTCGTATTCGACAACCGGATCACCGGCGGCGCCGATGAGGATCAGCTGATCCCCGGTGCGCGCAAGGTCGGCCACGTCCTGGAGGGCGGTCAGGTACGCCGCCTCGAGGTCCATGAGGCCGTCGCAGTACATCATCGTCCCGGCCAGGGGGCCGATCCGCAGGCGGTCGTCGACCAGCTGCCAGCCACCCATGAACCGGTTGCAGCCGGACCGGCCGGCCACCCGATCCCCGCGCACCTCGAGCGAGAACTCGACGCTGTCCGGCGGTTCGTGCTCGAGGCCGGCGCCGAACCGGCGCGCACGCCATTCCGTCCCATCAAGATCCGCCAGCCCGCGGTCCGGGTCCGTTGAGGCGGCCACCGCGGTCGGGTCCGTTCGGGTGGCGAGGTACAGGGCGGTCGCGGTGGACGCCTCGGCCGCCGCCGTGGCGAGGTCCAGGCCGCTCCCCCGGCCGGCCGTGAGCACGGCCGCAAACGCATCACCGGCCCCGATCGTGTTCCGTCCCTCAACCGGTTCGGCGGGGACGTGACGTGGATCGCCGTCGCCGGCGTCGACCCAGGCTCCATGCACGCCGGCGGTGACGACCAGCTGTGGACCGGGGCCGGCCCAGGCGCGGAGCCGGGCCACGGCCTGAGGTCCTTCCATGTCGTCCAGGTCCTCACGGCTGGCGAACAGCAGGTCGAGATCGCGGAGCGTTTCCGCAAGGTCCGCGGCGAGGCGCTCCGGCTCGACAAGGCCGACCCATCCGTCCGCATCCGGCTGGCGCAGCCAGCCCTGGAGGCCGGCCGCACGTAGCGGTGCCCGGATTGCGCGGACGGCGTCAGCGGAGACCTCGGCGGCGACCGGGGCAAAGAGCACCGCGCTGGCGGGAGGCAGACCGACCGCGTCCGCGCTGTCGAGCACCTCGGTGCCGCGCCGCAGGCGGAGGCGGCGCCGGTCGTGCGCTCCGTGATGCTCGAACACGATGGAGGTGGTTGCCGGCATGGCCGAGACCTCGCTCAGGTCGGCCAGCCGATCGAGCGCGCCGGCCATCATCGGCTCCGGACCGGCCACGGTGTGGAGCGCGACGCGCAACCCCGCGGCGTGCGCGGCCTCGGTCGCGTAGCGGGCGGCGCCACCGACGGCCTGGACCTCGCCGAAGACATCGATCGTGAGGCCGGCGACCACCAACAGGTCAACGGGCGGCCGGGGAAGGACCCGGATATCATCGGTCACCCATGAGCCTCCACTACTACGAGCTGCACGAGGGCGCGACCGATCTCCTGACCAACGCGCTGCTCGTGAGCGAGCAGGCGCACACCGGCCCGGAGTTCGTGGCCATGGTTCGCGCCGCACGGAACGCGGTGCTCGAGACCTTCGAGGAGGACACGCTCGTCGAGGCCGTGGCGCGCGAGCTCGAGCGGACCCATGGCTTCACCTATATCGGCGACGAGAAGCTGGACGCCTCGATGTCGATCGGGGCCACTGACGAGGACACGTTCCTGGTCGAGACGTCCAGCGAGTATCGCAGCATCGTGGTCGAGGTCGACCGATCGTGACCGCGGCCGCGCTCAGCGGCCGACGTTGAAGAGCACCTCGATCACGTCCCCGTCGCGTACGACGTAGGCCTTCCCCTCCGACCGAAGGAGGCCGCGCCGCCGGGCCTCGGCCATCGAGCCGCAGGCTACCAGGTCGTTCCAGTCGACGACCTCGGCCCGGATGAAGCCGCGGGCCAGGTCCGAATGGATCACCCCCGCCGCGTCGAGCGCCGTCGCCCCGACCGGGATCGTCCACGCCCGGCACTCGTCCGGCCCTGCGGTCAGGAATGACTGGAGGCCGAGCAGGGCATACGTGCGGCGGATGACGCGGCCGCGAGAGGCCTCGACAATGCCGAGGTCATCGAGGAACGGTTGCGCCTCGGATTCGGGCAGGGCCGCGATCTCGGCCTCGATCCGGCCACCGAGCGCGATCACCGCGCGCGTCGGTCCTCCATGAGCGGCCTGGGCCTCCGCCTCGAGGGTGGTGGCCGTCGGGAGCTGGTCCTCGTCCAGGTTGAGGACCACGAGCTGCGGCTTCTGGGACAGGAACCGGAATCCACGCGCCAGGTACTCGTCATCCGCACTCCAGGTCAGCTCGCGCAGGGGCCGACCCTCCTCGAGCTCGGGCGCCAGGCGATCGAGCAGCTCCTCCTCGCGCGCGTTCTGCTCGCGCTCGGTGGCCGTGCCGTGCCGTCCCGAGGTCCGGAGCTTGTCGAGGCGGCGGGTGACCACGT
>DASYGU010000262.1:0-7307 GCA_035999355.1 Candidatus Limnocylindria bacterium
GACATCGCCTTTCTCGCCGAGTTCACCGACGGCCAGCCCGCGCGCTCGGCACTCGAGCTGGCGGCCGGCGCGGCCGAGCTGGCCACCGCCGCCGGTGGGACGGCCGTGGGCCTGGCCTACGGGCCGGACGCATCCACCGGTGCCCCAGCCCTTGGACCGGCCGGCGCCGGACGGGTGATCGTCCTCGATTCGTCCACCAACCCGGCGGTGACCGCCGCCGGCCCGCTGATCGCAACGATCCGCGACCTCGAGCCGCAGGCCGTCCTGGCTCCCGCAACGCCGAATGGCCGGGACCTCGCCGCCGTGCTCGTCGGCGCGCTCGGACTCGCTGCGTTCGGCCCCATCCGCGCAGTACGAATGGAGGGTGGTCAGGTACGGTGCGAGATGTCCACTCTTCAGGGGTCCGTGATCACCGTTTCCGAACCAACCAGCGAGGCACCCACCACCGCTGTGATCCTCGTCAGCGCAGGGACCTACGGTCCCCGTGAGGGCGGCAGCGGCCATGCCGACGTGTCCGAAGCCCCGCCGGCCGATTCGCCGCAGGCGAGCGTGAAGGTGGTGGAGACCGCGGCCGAGTCCGCGGCGATCGCCGCGCTCGAGGAGGCCGACATCATCGTGGCCGGTGGTCGCGGAGTCGGCGGGGAGGCCGGATTCGCCGAGCTCGAGCGGCTCGCGAGCGCACTGGGCGGCGTGGTGGGCGCTTCGCGGGCGGCCGCTGACGCGGGTTGGGTTCCGTACCAGCTCCAGATCGGTCAGACTGGCAAGGTCGTGAAGCCAGCGTTGTACCTTGCGGCGGGCATCAGTGGCGCGATCCAGCACCGGGTCGGGATGCAGGCCGCGGACAACATCGTCGCCATCAACCGCGATCCCGACGCCCCCATCGGCGAATTTGCCGACCTGTTCGTCGTCGGCGACCTGTTCGAGATCGTGCCGCGCCTGACGGCCGAGATCGAACGGCGACGGGGAGCGTGAGCACGGTGGCCGTCTTTCGTCGTCGAGCGTCGGACCATGTCGACACCGGTCAGCTCACGTCCTACCGGACGTTCCTGGCGCCCCACCTGGAGCGGATCGAAGCCCTGTGTGACACCTCCGGCGAGATCGCGGAGGACCTCCGGCGCCGGATCCGCGAGCCGGACGAGATCGCGGAACCACTGGCTGCCGCCGAAGCGGAGCTGGACGAGATCGCGCTCGCCATCGCCGAGCGCGACGCGCCGGAACCGCTCCGCGCGCTCCACGCGGAGTTCGACGCGAACCTCGAGCGGGCGCTGCGCGGGATCGTGACCATCGAACGCGGCTGCGGGCTGACCCGGCTGCCTCATGCGAGCATCTACGATGACGGGCCGCAGGCCTACTGGAAGCGCGGCCACCTGAACATTGTTCACGCCCAGATGCGGATGCGCGAGATCGCCGAGGTCCTCTTCGCCTGGAAGACCGGCACGCCGGCCGAGGCATCGGTCTCGGCCCGCATCCAGCAGATCGGGGCCTGACCTCCCGAATACGGCACATCTTGTGGTATCGTTGGATTCGGTACCACCAGTGGTGTAGTCCGCACCGGAGAGGAGCCTATGCGCTGTCCGCGCTGTAACGAGTCGAGCACGCGCGTCATCGACTCCCGGGACCTCGAGAACGGCAGCACCATCCGGCGCCGCCGCGAGTGCGAGCTGTGCGCCCATCGGTTCACGACCTACGAGCGCCCCGAGGGCGCCCGGTTGATGGTCGTCAAACGCGACGGCACCCGCCAGGAGTTCGAGCGTGCGAAGCTGCTGGCCGGCCTGATGAAGGCCTGCGAGAAGCGGCCGGTGACGCTCGCGCGCCTCGACGAGGCGGCCGACGAGATCGAGACCCGGCTCCGCGAGCGCGGCGACGCCGAGGTGACCTCGAAGGACATCGGCAAGCTGGCCACCGAGGCATTGCGCGGCATCGACCAGCTGGCCTACATCCGCTTCGCCTCGGTCTATCACAGCTACGAGGACATCGGGACGCTCAAGCGCGAGGTCGACCGCCTGATCCGCCAGCGGAGCGGGCCCGGCGAGTGATCCTGTCCGACCGGGACATCCGGGCGGAGCTGGCAGCCGGCCGGATCGTCATCGACCCGTTCGATCCCGACGCCATCCAGCCGTCGAGCGTGGATCTCCATCTCGACCGCTCGTTTCGGGTATTCCGCAACACGCGCTACCCGTTCATCGACGTCCGTGAGGAGCAGCCCGACCTCACCGAGCTGGTGACCATCGGCGACGACGAGCCGTTCATCCTCCATCCCGGTGAGTTCGTCCTGGGCTCGACGTACGAGCGAGTGGCCCTTCCCGACGATCTCGTGGCCCGACTGGAGGGCAAATCCAGCCTCGGTCGTCTTGGTCTCCTCATCCACTCGACCGCCGGCTACGTCGATCCCGGGTGGGACGGGAACCTCACCCTCGAGCTGTCGAACGTGGCGAACCTGCCGATCACCCTGTTTGACGGGATGAAGATCGGCCAGATCAGCTTTCAGCGCCTGTCGAGCCCGGTCGAGCGCGCCTATGGCGACCCCAGCCTTGGCTCGCGCTACCGCGGACAGACCGATCCGACGGCGAGCCGCTATTTCGCTGACTTCGAGCGGACGCGCGCCCGCCGATCGGGCGACTGAGTCCAACGCCATCGGGCGCCGATGACCGATCCGCTGCACGACATCACCCCCGCGGCGGAGGCCATGGTCTTCGGCGGTGGGGTTTCGGTCCGCATCGTGCGCGCGGGGTGGTTCCGGCCCGACGCGGGCTCCTTCTTCGGCGTCGTCCCGCGCCCACTCTGGGAACGGTTCGCCCAGACCGATGACCGTGGCCGGATCCTGTGCCGCCTCAACCTGCTCATCGTCGAGGCCGGAGGGAAGCGGATCCTGGTCGAGACCGGCACCGGTCTCCGGATGACCGCGCGAGACCGCGAAATCAAGGGCGTGGAGGGGGGCGACCCGGTCGCGGCGCTCGAGGCGGTCGGGGAGGACCCGGCGTCATTCGACTTCGTGGTGGTGAGCCACCTGCACTACGACCACGCCGGCGGCATGGTTGACGTCGATGGGCGGCCGGCGTTCGTGAACGCGCGCTACGTCGTCCAGCGCGACGAGGCGCAGGCCGCGCACGGGGACGAGCTGCGGCTGGCCGGGATCATGGAACGCGACCAGCTCGACGCCGTCCAGGGCGCCGGCCAGCTGGCCGAGGTCCACGGCACGGTTGAGCTGGTGGACGGGGTGACCGTGACCCGGACCGGCGGCCATACGCGAGGATCGCAGGCGGTCCTGTTCGGCCGAGACGACGGCGGGGCCCGCGGGGTCTTCTTCGGCGACCTGATCCCGACCCGCTGGCAGCTCCCCATCCGATGGACCAGCGCATACGACGACTACCCGATCGAGGCTGTGGAAATCCGGCGCGAGATCGTCTCCCACGCGGCAGAAGAGGGATGGTGGTGCTACTTCACGCACGACCCCGGCGCACAGCCGATCCAGATCGAGGCTACCGAGAAGGGCGTCACCGTTCGCGCCGAGTGAGTCGGGGGAGTGTGGTCCTGCCTGTCTGACCCATCAGTACCGTGCCGGACACGAGAGGGGGCGTGGCATTCTGGCAACGGGTCAACCTATCGATGAGTCCTGATTACCGATCCAAGCTCCGGCCGCCGCTTCGCGCAGCGGGGATTCTCCTTGCCCTGCTCGTGCTCCTTCCTGCGTGCGACGCCCTGAGCGGCGTGACCGCGACGCCGACTCCCCGCGCCACCGCGCGGCCGGAGCCAACGCCCAGCCCGACGCCGATCCCAAGCCCACCGCCGGGCGCGGTCATCCTCGAAGCGGCGAACCGCCAGTACAGCCTGGCGGTGATCGAGGGCGTGGCGGGTGCACCGACGATCGTGTACTTCACCAATAACGACGACCAGAACCACAATGTGACGATCTATCGCAACGCGTCCAAGGACCTCGAGCTCTTCCGGGGCGAGATCTTCATGGGACCCGACCAGATGGTGGTCTACGAGATCCCGTCGCTCGCCGCCGGGGAGTACTACTTCTCGGACTACGTCTTCCCCTCGATGCACGGTCGGTTCATCGTCCGCTGACCGGGTATCATCCCGGCCCGTGAGCCGATCAGCGCGCCGCCAGGGCGCCACCACTCTCATCCTCGCTCTGCTGACCCTTGCGGCGTGCACGGGCAGCTCGCCGAGCGGATCGGTGGAATGTCGCGCGCCCGTGGACGGGGTGCTGACCATCACCGCGGCGAATCTCCTGTTCGACACGGCGTGCCTGGCCCTGCCGGCCGACGAGGCGGTCACGATCAGGCTCGTGAACGACGACACGCAACCGCACAACCTCGCGATCTACACCGACTCGTCGAAGGAAACTCTGCTGTTCTCCGGTGACATCATCGATGCCGGGGAAGAGATCGAGTACGAGGTGGATCCCATCCCGGCGGGCACGTTCTACTTCGACTGCACGGTGCACCCGGGCATGAACGGCAGCGTGGTGGTGGAGTAGGCGTACCCTGTCCCGGGCCCCCGTAGCTCAGCTGGATAGAGCGGCACCGTCCTAAGGTGCGCGTCGGCGGTTCGAGTCCGTCCGGGGGCGCCAGTTTCCTCTTCCGTCCAACGATCCCTCGGCATACGATGCCCGCACCTGCATCACACGGAGAGCGGAATGATCGAACGGCTGCTGAGCGTGGGCACCGGCGCCCTGGCCACCTACCTCGCGCTCGTATTCCTGAATCCCACCGACGGCCCGGACCCGAGTGGCGACTACCTCACCGCGGTCTTGATCGGTGCGGCCGTCAGCCTGATCTGGCCGCTCGTCTGGCTCCTCCTCATCCGCCGCCGACGGCAGAAGAAGATGGACGAGCAGGTTGCCGAGGAGGTCGCCAAGCAGACCGGGGGATGACCCGGTCTACGGCTCTTCGCTCATCCGGCGCTCGAGGTCGATCAGCGGCTGCTGGCTGACCTGGAGGAACCCTTCACGGGGCCGATCAAGGTCAACGACCAACGTGAAGGTGGCCCCCAGCGCGACGATCATGATTGCCGCGCTGACGATGCTCCGTTTTCCGGCCTGGCCCGCGCCAAAGCCCACCATCCCGATCGAACCAAAGGCGAGGAGCAGCAGGAACACGAGGATGGTGTCCGGCACCCGGGCATAGATGCCCGCGGTGACTCGCTGGGTGCTGACCGTGATCACGTCGTTCACCGACTCGACGTAGAGCGCGATGATGTCCGAGCGATCCAGCTCGTTCGCCACTTCCTCGGTCACGACCCACAGCTCATCCTGGATCTCATTGGATCGCGCGAGGGCCGCCACCAGTTCGCCCTCGCGCATTCCCTCGGGGGCGATGTGGAGGGGCACGTACTCCACCAGCAGGTCGCGGACCTCGCTGCGATAGGGCTCAGGCAGGTAGCCCGCTCGCAGGTAAGCGGTGTTGATCGTCGTCGCCTCGGTGAGCACAAGCCCTCGCCTCGCGTCGAATCGATCCGCGGCTATCCCCATCGCGACCGCGAGGAGGAACGCCAGCAGGCCGAGCAGGGCCCCGACCAGCGTCCCGCTGGCCCCCTCCTGTTCGTCGGGGTTGCGGTTCTTGCGCCAGCGGCCCAGGCGGAACCCGATCTCGAAGACGAGCATTGAGATCAGGACGAACAGGACGAAGACGCCGACGATGTGGATCGAATCCAGGAGGAGATGGGGCATCAGCCGTGGGCTCCCGACAGGTTGAGCATCACAACGCCAAGGACGATGAGAGTGATGCCCGCGATTCCGGCCCACCCAAGTGTCTCGCGGAAGAATACGACCCCGATGATCGCAATCGCGGCCGTTCCGATGCCCGACCACACGGCGTAGGTGACGCCGAGCGGGATGTCACGCAGGGTGAGCGCCAGGAAATAGAAACTCGCCGCGTAGCCGACCACGACCACGATCGCCGGCACGAGGTGGGTGAAACCGTCGGAGGCCTTCAGCGCGCTGGTGGCGATCACCTCCGAGCCAATCGCCAGCAAAAGCCACACGACAGGTTGCATCGGTTCGATAGCATGGCCGAAAGGACGGCACTGCCGCAGCGATTCCAGTGTCGCCAGCTTGGAGGATCGACATGCGAGGCTTGGCACCGGCGCTGGTCGCCGAGGCGGTCGGAACATTCCTGTTCTTCTTCATCGCGGCCGGGGCCGCGCTGGCAGCTACCGGCGATCCGGCAGCCGTCCTGCTCACCATCGCCCTGGCCCACGGCGTCGTGCTCGCGGTCCTGGTCTCGTCATTCGGTGCGGTATCCGGCGGGCACTTCAACCCGGCGGTGACCCTGGGCCTGTGGGTGGCCGGCAAGGTCGACCTCGTCCGTGGGGGTTCCTATTTCGTGGCCCAGATGGTCGCCGCGGCGGCGGCCGGGTACGCCCTGGTCTACGTCTTCACCGATGTCGCCCCCGCGGTGCCGGCTCTCGGTGCGGGCGTGGACGTCACCGAGGGCATCATCCTCGAGGCGATCATGACCATGGTCCTCCTGTTCGCCGTCTTCGGAACGGCCGTAGATGCGCGTGGACCGAAGATCGGCGGACTGGCGATCGGGTTCGCGGTCGCGGCCGACATCCTGCTTGGCGGGACGCTCACCGGTGCGGCCATGAATCCGGCCCGCTGGTTCGGCCCGGCCCTCGCGGCCGGCGACTTCTCGAACTGGTACGTGTGGTGGATCGGGCCGTTCGCGGGCGCGATCATCGTCGCGCTGCTCTATAGGTTCTTGCTCTCCGCGCCCGAAGAAGTGGGCTAGAGGAAGAACTCACCGAACAGCCCGGCCAGCCGGGTGAAGGCGTCCAGCACGATCAGGACCCCGACCGCCGCGACAGCCAGCCCGGCCGCGATCCGGATCGGTCGCTCGTGGGCGCGGAGCCAGCGCAGCGCCGGCCGGACACGCGGCAGGAAGGCTGCGGTGAGCAGGAACGGGAGCGCCAGCCCGAGCGAGTAGGCGATGAGCAGGAAGGTGGCGCTCAGCACGTCCTGGGTGGACGCGCCCATCGCCAGGATCGCGCCAAGCACCGGACCGATGCACGGGGTCCAGCCGATGGCGACCACCGCTCCCAGGGCCAGGGCCCGCGATTCGCGCGCGGTGGCCGGCGGGAGGGCGGAGGCGGGGTTCGGCAGACGCTCGAGAACCGGCCCGAACATGCCGGTCATGAGCAGTCCCAGCCCGATGACCACCAGGCCGGCCAGCTGACGAACGAGGGGCTCCCGGAAGAGCGCCATCCCGATCAGGCCGACCGAGATCCCGAGCAGGACGAACACGGTGCTGAACCCGAGCGTGAACAGGGCGGCCGCGACGAGCATCGGGCGACGGCCG
>DASYGU010000202.1:0-10383 GCA_035999355.1 Candidatus Limnocylindria bacterium
GACGCCCCGGCCCTGAAGGCCGCCGACATCGGGGTGGCGATGGGGATCACCGGCACGGAGGTCTCCAAGGAGGCCGCCAACATGATCCTGACCGATGACAACTTCGCGACCATCGTGAAGGCGGTCGAGCTCGGTCGCGGCCTGTACGACAACTTGAAGAAGTACATCCGCTTCCAGATCGGTGTCCTGATCGGCTATATCACCCTGTTCCTGGGGTCCTCGATCCTCAACGTCCTCGGTGGCGTGCCGTTCGTGCCGTTCCAGACCCTGTTCATGAACTTCACGATCCAGATCTTCCAGGCGGTTGGCCTGGGCTACGGCAAGCCGGCCGAGGGGCTCATGGAGCGCAAGCCACGGCCGTCCAACGAGCCACTCCTGTCTCGGAAGCTCCTGGCGTGGCTCGCGATCGCCGGCGTGGTGATGGGCGGTGGGACGCTGGCGGTCAACGCCTGGGCAGCCAACGAGTACAACGACACCGTGTCCCGGACGATGGGCATGGTCGTGTTCAGCCTCTCGAACGTCGCGTTCTCGCTGGCCACCAAGGACGAGCGAATATCCGTGTTCAGCCTCGACCTACTGGGAGACCGGCCGTTCCTCCTCGGCACCCTCGCCTCGCTCGTCACCATCGTGCTGATGGCGGAGCTTGACTTCTTCAACCGCATCCTGGAAACCACCGGCCTGACGCTCGACCAGTGGGCCATCTGCCTCGTGGTCGGCCTGCTGATCATCCCGGTCTCCGAGGTCCGCAAGCGGATCTGGGACGTCGAGGAGGACGAGGCGCTCGTCGAGCCAGCACCGGCGCAGGCCGCCGCGGCGTCATAGGGGAGTTGGCTGGGGCGGAAGGATTCGAACCTTCGATCTCCTGATCCAGAGTCAGGCGCCTTACCACTTGGCCACACCCCAGCGGGGCCGAGCGATTCTAACTCAGGGCCTCCCGCGTCCCCGATAGGGCCATGCGGGTCCGGGGCGCCGATCGTCCCGTGACTCGTAGCCCGAGAGGGCGGCTACGCCGTGCCGACGCCCCCCAGTACGGTCAGGACGCTGAACTGAAGCCGCCATAAATAGAGGAAAGGGGAGTCCTGCAACCATGTCGACCTCCGTGGAGCCCAAGACATGGCGCCGCTATGGATTCGGGGGTCCCCCCGAGCCCTGGCCGCGTGACGAGCAACGAGATCTGGATCGGCTGGCAACGTCGTACTACGTGGATGTCCTGGAGTTCCGGCGTCTTGCCCTGGCCGAAGACCAACCGCCGCCCGAGGTCGAGGAGCTCTTCATGCTCGCGACCCGGCACAAGCAGGAGCTCGACTACACGCTCCGGTACTGGGCCACCCCCGCCGAGCGTGCTCGTGCCGAAGACCGGCTTGGATCGCTGATGCGGATCGCCCGCCGGCTGCACGACATCGCCGAGAGGGTTCCAGGGCCCGCATAGACTGCGGAGGTGGCAGCACCTCCGCTCCCGACGGCCCTGGATATCCTCCGCGCGCGACGTCGCATCGGCGACGCCGTCAGCCGAACACCGCTCCTCGCCTCGCTGCCCCTCGCCAAGGCGGCGCGCGCGGCCGAGGTCCGGCTCAAGCTCGAGAACCTCCAACCCGCTGGCTCGTTCAAGGTCCGCGGCGCGGAGTCGGCGGTGGCCGTCATTGCGGCCGTGGACAGCACCTCGCATCTGATCACGGCCAGCAGCGGCAACCATGGGATCGCCATCGCCCGGGCCGCGGCTCGCCATGGCCTGCCGGTCACGATCCTGGTCGGCGGGTCGGTGTCGCCGGCCAAGCTCGAGCGTCTCCGAGAGCTGGAGACCGATCGATGCACGGTCGAGATCTTCGGCCGCGACACGGACGACACGGAGCCCGAGGCCCGTCGCCGGCAGGCGCTCGGGGCCGGAATCTACGTGGCGCCGTACAACGATCCGAACGTGGTCGCCGGCCAGGGCACGGTGGGAGTCGAGATCCTCGAGGAGTGGCCGGACGTGGACACGATCGTGGTCCCGGTCGGCGGCGGTGGGTTGATCGGGGGCATCGGCCTGTGGGCGCGGACGATCAACCCGGCGATCCGGATCGTGGGCGTCCAGCCCACCGCCTCTCCCCCGATGCAGGATTTCCTCGCCACCGGGCGCGCCCGACGTGTCCCGATCGGGCCGACACTGGCCGATGGCGTGGCCGGCAACATCGAGCGCGGCTCGATCACCTTCCGGCTGGCCAAGCGCTACGTCAGCGAATTGGTGCTGGTCGACGAGCGTGCGATCGCCGATGCGATGCGCTGGGCATGGGAGGGTCCCCACCATCGGCTGGAGGGCAGTGCCGCGCTCGGTATCGCGGCTCTGCACACCGGCAAGCTGGGTGCGCTCGCCGACCACCGGGTGGCCGTCGTCCTGAGCGGTGGGAACGTGGACGCATCCACCTTCGACGCGGTGGTCGGGGGGTAGCATGGCGCCATGACCGCGAATCGCCAGCCGCCGCCGGGCGTGATCCTCGGCGGGGTGCTCATCGTCATCGGTCTGTCGGTCCTCGCCGTCCGCTACCTGGACGTCTTCGCCGGCGAGTCCATCTGGCCGCTGTTCATCATCGGTCCGGGTCTGCTGATGATCGTCCTGGGCCTGATCCTGCCCAATGTTCCCATGCTGGTCGGCGGCTGCGTGGTGGCCACCATCGGCGGCATCCTCGCCTGGCAGAACCAGACCGGCCTGTGGGCAACATGGGCCTGGATCTGGGCGCTCATTCCGATCGCGTCCGGGGTCGGCAGCCTGCTCGGCGGCATCCGCACCGGCGACCGCGAGGCGCGCAACTCGGGGCTGTGGCAGATCGTCATCGGCGTTGCCCTGCTCGCGGTCTTCTTCCTGTTCTTCGAGCAGTTCATCGGGCTCTCGGGTGGCGAGATTCCGGTTCCCGAGTGGGCGATGCCCGCGGTGCTGATGGGACTCGGCGTTCTCATCCTGCTGCGCGACTTCTTCGAACGGCCGGACCCCGACCCGACGACATGACCGGCGGGCCGGTCGAGGTCCGACCGCTCACCGCCAAGCGCTGGCCGGACCTCGTGGAGCTGTTCGGGCCCAGCGGCGCGTTCTCGAACTGCTGGTGCACGTGGTGGCGGCAGACCGGTGGCGAGTTCGGGCGCGGCATTGCCCAACGCGGGGCAGGCAACAAGGCTCTTCTCGGGGAGCTGACCCACGCCAACCGGCAGCCCGGCCTGGTTGCCTACCGAGACGATCGGCCGGTGGGATGGATCAGCGTCGCGCCCCGACCGGACTACGGCCGTGTGATCCGCTCGCCGAGCATCGGTCCTGGCCGCCGGAGCGCCGAGGCGGCGGACGAGGGTGTCTGGTCGGTCGTGTGCTTCTGGATGCCGCGCAAGGAACGCGGAAAGGGAATCGCGATGGCCCTGCTCCGGGCAGCCGTCGACCACGCCCGCGCCGGTGGCGGACGGGTCCTCGAGGGCTATCCGGTGGACACCGCGGGGGAGCGACACCCCCAGTCGAGTGTGTTCACCGGCACCTTGGCCATGTTCAGGCGCGTCGGCTTCACGGAGGTCGAGCGCCGGGCCGAGGGCCGGCCGATCGTCCGCCTCGACCTCAGTTGAGTTACGGGCGACCATAGTCCTCGCGACCGGGCCGTCGGTCGCCTCTATCCTTAGCGGGTGCCCGCCGACGACACCAACGGCCGATCCCCGCTGGACGAGGCCCTCGAAGGGCTGAATGCCGGCTACGTCGCCGCGGTCTACGAGCAGTACCAATCCGATCCGGCCAGCGTCGAGACCGAGTGGCGCCGGCTGTTCGATGCCGGCTACGGCGGCTTCGAGCCGGTTCGAACCCCATCCCCGGCGGCTCCCGCCGATCCGTCCGATCCCCCCGCCGGTGCCCGGCCGCTCAAGGGTCCAGCCGCACGCCTCGCGTCCAACATGGCAGCCTCGCTGGCCGTCCCCACCGCCACCTCGTTCCGCGACGTCCCGGTCGCCGTCCTCGAGGCACGGCGGCAGCAGCTGAACGAGGCGATTGCCCCACGCAAGGTGAGCTTCACCCACCTGGTCGGCTACGCCCTGGCCCGGGCCGCCGGAGAGCAGCCGGGCATGACCCGCGCGTTCACCGAGGTCAACGGAGCGGCGCACGTCGTCGAGTCCGGCGCGGTCAACCTCGGCCTGGCGGTGGACGTCGAACGGCCTGACGGCAGCCGGTTCCTGGTCGTCCCGGTCATCCGCGCCGCAGACGACGTCGATTTCGCCGCTTTCCATGGCCGGTACGAGGAGCTCGTCGCCGGCGCGCGGGACTCGACCCTCGGTCCCGACGACTACGCCGACGCCACGATGACCCTCACCAATCCCGGCACCCTGGGCACGACGGCCTCGGTCCCGCGCCTGATGGTCGGCCAGGGCTGCATCGTGGCCACCGGTGCGATCCGAGACACCGGAAGTGGCCGGGTGATGACCATCACCTCGACCTACGACCACCGGGTGATCCAGGGCGCGGAGTCGGGCGCATTCCTTCGGCGCGTGGCCGACCTCCTGGGCGGCGCCGACGGCTTCTACGAATCGGTGACCGCCAGCCTGGGCGTGACGCCGCTCCCCGATCTGCCGGTGGCGGCCGCAGCCGCGCCCGCCCCCTCTTCGTCTCCGGTCCCCCCTACCCCGGCTGGCCCATCGGTCACCGTCTCCGGCGCGGACCTCGGTCGGATGGCGTCGGCGATGGCCCTCATTGACGCGTACCGGTTGTACGGGCACCTCGCCGCCCAGCTGGACCCACTCGGAACGCCTCCGCCCGGCGACCCGGCCCTCGACCCGGCCTTCCATGGCCTGGACCCCGATGCCGCGGGTCGGATCAGTGCCGACCTGCTCAAGGTCCACGTCGGCGGCGACACGCTGGCCGAGGTGCTGGTGCGCCTGGGCCGGACGTACAGCGGCACGATTGCCTACGAGGTCGAGCACATCGCGAACCACGCCGAGCGCACGTGGCTGCGGGAGGCCATCGAATCCGGCCGATTCCGGGTCGCCCTCAAGCGCAAGGAGCAGAAGCGGCTCCTGTCCCGCCTCACCGCGGTCGAAGGGCTCGAGCACTTCCTGCACAAGGCATACCTCGGCCAGAAGCGGTTCAGCATCGAGGGCCTGGACGCGACGGTCCCGATGCTCGACCTCGTCCTCGAGATGGCCGCCGACAGCGGCACCAAGCGGGCGGTGATCGGGATGGCGCACCGGGGCCGGCTCAACGTGCTCGCCCACATCGTCGGCGTGCCGATGCGGTCGATCCTGGCCGAGTTCGAGGCCGGCAAGGGCGGGCGAGCGCCGTCCGAGGGGCTCGAAATCGACGACGTGAAGTACCACCTCGGAGCCAGCGGCAAGAACGAGACGCGCCGCGGCACGGTCGACGTCACGCTCATGCCCAACCCGTCGCACCTCGAGGCCGTGAACCCGGTGGTGGAGGGCCGGGCGCGGGCCGAGCAGACCGATCACCGCGGACCGCTGGTCAAGATCGATACCCGACGCACCGTTCCCATCCTCCTTCACGGCGACGCGGCCTTCGCGGCGCAGGGCGTGGTGGCCGAGACATTCAACCTGTCCCGGCTCGACGGCTATGCCAACGGCGGGACCGTGCACCTGATCATGAACAACCAGATCGGCTTCACGACATCAGTGCGCGAGGCTCGGAGCACGACCTGGGCGTCCGACCTGGCGAAGGGCTTCGACGTGCCGATCATCCACGTCAATGCCGATGATCCGGAGGCATGCCTGGACGCCGTGCGGCTGGCGATGGCCTATCGAGCCGAGTTCAACGGGGACGTGGTCATCGACGTCGTGGGATACCGTCGGTACGGCCACAACGAGGCGGACGAGCCCTCCTACACCCAGCCCGGCATGTACGACCGCATCGCCCGACAGCCGTCCGTCCGCGCGCTCTACGCCGACCGATTGGCGGCCGATGACGTCGTCTCCGCGAAGCAGGGCGCCGAAATGGCCGATGAGGTCAGGCGGGACCTCATCGCCGCCCAAGCCTCCGTCCGCAAGGCGCATTCTGAGCCGCCGCTTGACCGCGGCGAGGACGCGCTCGCCACCGAGAGCCCCGATGAGCCGGCCACCGGGGTCGGGATGGACGTCCTCCTGGCCCTCAACGACCAGCTCCACGCCACGCCCAAGGGCTTCACGGTCCACCCCAAGCTCGTCCGCCAGCTCACGCGGCGACGGGAGGCGCTGGGGATCGATGAGCCTGGCATCGAATGGGGGCATGCGGAGTCGATGGCCTTCGCCACGCTCGTCCACGACGGCGTCCCCATTCGGCTGACCGGGCAGGACACGGTTCGCGGCACGTTCAGCCAGCGCCACCAGGTTCTCGTGGACGCGGCCACCGACGCCACCTGGACCCCGATGCAGCACATCGACGGCGCCAAGGCCAGCTTCGAGGTCCACAACTCCCCGCTCAGCGAGTACGCCTGCCTCGCCTTCGAATACGGTTACGCGGTCACGGTCCCCGACGCGCTCGTGTTATGGGAGGCCCAGTTCGGCGACTTCGTGAACGGCGCCGAGATCGTGGTCGACCAGTTCATCATCGCGGGCCTGGCCAAGTGGCGGCAGACATCGCGGCTCACGCTCCTGCTCCCCCATGGCTACGAAGGGCAGGGACCGGAGCATTCGAGCGCCCGTCTCGAGCGGTTCCTGGCCCTCGGCGCGGAGGGCAACATCCGGGTCGCCTACCCGACCACGTCGGCGCAGTACTTCCACCTTCTCCGCTGGCAGGGCCTGCACGAGGAGCTCCGACCGCTGGTGGTCATGACCCCGAAGTCGTTGCTCCGCCTGCCCGAGGCCGCTTCCCGGCCATCCGAGCTGGCAGGCGGCAGCTGGGCGCCGGTCATCGATGACCCGGAGCGTCAGACCGATGCGGCCGCGGGGGCGGTCCGTCGGGTGATCCTGTGCAGCGGCAAGATCTACTACGACCTCGCCATGTCCGAGGGACGGGCCGCGGCGGCCGACGTCGCCCTGATCCGGGTTGAGCAGCTCTACCCGTTCCCCACCGAGACCCTGGCCACGGTGCTCAGCCGCTACCGACGGATGCGCCGGGTGAGCTGGGTGCAGGAGGAACCGCGGAACATGGGAGCCCGCAAGTTCGTGCTGCCCAAGATCCGTTCGATCGTCGCGGCGCGGATCCCGCTCGGCGACGTCTCACGCCCGGAACGCTCGCGCCCGGCGGAGGGCTACCCGGCGGCCCACGCCGCGGAGCAGGCCCGGATCGTGCGCGACGCCTTCGCCGACTAGGCGAGAGCCCACGCGCGGATGACCGATCTGACCACGGCCCGTTCCCCCTCGGCTCTGCTCGAGCGGTACGCGGACCTGCTCGCCCGCCCGGGCGAGTCATTCCCGATCTCCCTGGGCGAGGGCGCGACGCCGCTGATCCGCGCTCGCCGGCTGGGCGCCGCCGTCGGCGTTGACCGGCTCTTCCTCAAGTTCGAGGGCACGAATCCCACCGGCTCATTCAAGGACCGGGGCATGGTCCTGGCCGTGAACCGGGCCGTGGCAGCAGAGGCACGAATGGTCGTCTGCGCGTCGACCGGCAACACGAGCGCTTCGGCCGCCGCCTATGCGGCCGCAGCCGGACTCCGGTGCGGGGTCGTCCTGCCCGCGGGCAAGGTTGCGCGCGGCAAGCTGGCCCAGGCCCTCGCGGCGGGGGCGCGGCTGGTGCTGACCGATGGCAACTTCGACGCCGCCCTCGAGGCGGTGCGCGAGCTTGGACAGAGTGGCGAGGCGGTGGTCGTGAACTCGATCAACCCTGACCGGCTGGAGGGCCAGCAGACGGTGGCATGGGAGATCTGCGATACGCTCGGCGCGGCCCCCGACGCGGTCGCGCTGCCGGTGGGCAACGCCGGCAACATCACCGCCGCCTGGCGCGGCTTCGTGGCGTACGCCGAGGCCGGTCGAGCGGACGCGCGCCCGCGAATGCTGGGCTTCCAGGCCGCCGGCGCGGCCCCCATCGTCAACGGAGCGGCCGTCGCGGACCCGGAAACGGTGGCCACTGCGATCCGGATCGGGAACCCGGCCTCGTGGGCGGGGGCGACGGTTGCCCGGGACGAGTCCGGCGGGCTGATCGAGGCGGTCACGGACGAGCAGATCCTCGCCGCCCAGGCCGACATCGCCCGACTGGAGGGCGTGTTCTGCGAGCCGGCGTCAGCGGCGGGTGTGGCGGGAGTGCGGCAGCTGGCCGCCAGTGGCCGCCTGGAGCGATCGGCGACCGTGGTCTGCATCCTCACCGGCCACGGCCTGAAGGACCCGGACACGGCCCCCGGCCACGCGGGAGACCTGGCACCGGTGCCCGCGACGGCGGACGCCATTCGCGCCGCACTCGATGGCTGACCTCGCCCGCCCACGCTGCCAGTGGGTAGCCGATGCCGGCGACGCGATGCTCGCGTACCACGACGACGAGTGGGGTGTCCCGATCCACGATGACCGGGCACTGTTCGAGCTCCTGACACTCGAGGGTGCGCAGGCCGGTCTCAGCTGGTCCACGATCCTGAACCGCCGGGACGGCTACCGGCGCGCGTTCGCGGGCTTCGACATCGTGGCGGTCGCGGCCTTCGGATCCGACGACCAGGCCCGGCTCAAGGCCGACGATGGGATCATCCGAAACGCGGCGAAGATCCGCTCCGCGATTGGGAACGCTCGGCTCACCCTGGTGCTCGGCAACCTGGATGCGCACCTGTGGTCGTTCGTGGGCGGACGCCCGATCCAGAACGCCTGGCGCGGCCATGATGTCCCGGCCGAGACCGCCGAGTCGAAGGCGATGTCCCGTGACCTGAAGCGGCGTGGGTTCTCGTTCGTTGGTCCGACCATCTGCTACGCCTTCATGCAGAGCGCAGGACTCGTGAACGATCACGCGCTCCTCTGCTTCCGCCATGACGAGGTGGCACGGCTGGCCTGACCGATACACTCGGCGACGTGGCCACCCCCATCGCATCGGTCGATGTTCCAGCCAGCACCGCGAACCTGGGCAGCGGGTTCGACTGCTTCGCGGCGGCGCTGAGCCTGAAGCTGCGGGCGGAACTGCATCACGGCAACCTGCCCGGGATCGTGCTGAACGCCCACGGCGAGGGCGCGATCGAGGCCGAGAGCGCCGGTTCGGACAGCATGGTCGTCCGCGCGTTTCGCGAAGGGCTCAGGGCGGCCGGGGGGCCGCCGGGCGGGAGCGCCTCGTGGCGGATCGAGGTCTCATCCATGATCCCCGCCGCGCGCGGGCTGGGCAGCAGCGCGGCCGCGATCCTGGCCGGAATCCTGCTCGGTGCTGCCGCGGGTAGGCTGCCCACGAACGCCGACCAGCTCCTTGCCCTCGCGGCGCGGCTCGAGGGCCATCCGGACAACGTCTCGGCCGCGCTCTACGGCGGCTTCACCCTGTCGATCATGGAGGCCGGCGACGTCACCGTGCGCCGCTTCCGGGTCCCCGAGGCGTGGATCCCGGTCCTGTTCATCGCCCAAACCGAGAGCCGGACCGAGGACATGCGCGCCGCGCTGCCGGGCCGGGTCCCGCTGCCCGACGCCGCCAACCAGGCGGCACGTGCCGCGCTGCTCGCCACCGCGGTGCTCACCTCGGACGCGTCGCTCCTGCGGCGGGCCATGGACGACCGCCTGCACCAGCCCTACCGCCTCCCCCTGCTCCCCGGTTCCGCCCGTCTGATCGAGACCGCGTACCAGATCGGGGCAGCCGGAGCGTGCCTGTCAGGGGCCGGACCGTCGGTGCTGGCCATCTGCGACTCGCCACTCACCGCCCATTCGGTGGAGAAGGCGTGGAACGGATCGGGCCAGGACGGGATGGCCACCCGGCTCAGGTTCGACACGGCCGGCGCCAAGCTGAACGCGGCGGAAGCCCGGGAGTGAGCGACCTCGGATGAGCCTCGTCTCCCTGTCCGGGGTCTCGAAGAGCCACGGCGCCCAGCACCTGTTCTCCGACGTCGCGCTCCAGGTCAGCGCGGGCCGGCGGGTGGCGATCGTGGGCGCCAACGGGACCGGCAAGACCACGTTGCTCGAGATCATCACCGGCGAGCAGGACGCGGACACCGGGGTGGTGGCCCGAGGCAAGGACGTGGTCATCGGCTACCTCCGCCAGGAAGTGGCCGAGTCGCGCGGTCACTCGGTGCTGGCCGAGGTGCTGGCCGGCGCCGGGACGGTGACCGGCATCGGCCGCCGGATGCAGCACATCGAGCAGGAGATGGCCGAGGCCATCGCCGAGGACGAGCTGGCCGAGCTCATGGACGAGTACGGCAGGCTCCAGCACCGGTTCGAGCAGCTGGGCGGCTGGTCGATCGAATCGGAGGCCCGGCGCATCCTGGCCGGCCTGGGCTTCGCCGAAGCCGATGCCGAGCGTGACATCGGCGAGTTCTCCGGCGGCTGGATGATGCGGGTCGCGCTGGCCCGGCTGCTGCT
>DASYGU010000239.1:0-7015 GCA_035999355.1 Candidatus Limnocylindria bacterium
GGCGGTACTCGCGTCAGCCGACCTGGTGCTGGGCGCCGTGGACGACGAGTTCTCTGATCGACCGGAGGGGACGGTCATCCGTTCCAATCCCGCCGCAGGAACCACCGTCGACGTCGGCCGACAGGTTGACATCGTCATCTCCCGCGGCCCGGAGCCCACGCCGACCCCGGTCCCGACCCCGCCGCCGACGCCGACCCCGCCGCCCACGCCAACACCGCCGCCGGCCTCGCCCGCGCCCTAGCCCTAGCCGATAGGTACCTTCGGCGGTGCTAGGATGGCCGCCGCTTACCGTCCGCCGCACCTGAGGTCACTGTGCCCATGTCCGCTGTCGCCGTCGATGAGACGACCTTCGAGAACGAGGTCCTCAACGCCGACAAACCCGTCCTGGTCGACTTCTGGGCACCGTGGTGTGGCCCCTGCCGGCTGGTCTCCCCCGTCGTCGAGTCCATCGGCGACGCCCACGCCGAGAAGATCGCGGTCGCCAAGCTGAACACCGATGAGAACCAGGACCTGGCCATGCGGTACAGCATCTTCAGCATCCCCACCCTGATCCTGTTCAAGGACGGTCGCGAAGCGGCTCGCCTGGTCGGCTACATGCCGCAGCCGGTCATCGAGGAGCGCCTCAGGAACTGGCTCTAGGCGTCTGCCGATGGAGGGACGGCCGCCACCCCGCCAGATCGTCATCAAGCCCGAGCGCCGGGCGGGATCCGAACGTCGCCAGGCCGAAGCCCCGGCACCCGCCGACCGTCGCGAGAGCGACCGGCGAACGATGTGCTGGGAGGTCGAGAACTGCGACCTCGCCATTCGCTACCGATGCCCGGCGTTCATCCTCCGCCGCCCGTGCTGGGAGTTGTGGGCGGTCGAGGGCCTGGGCCCAGCGCGGGCCTGCTGCCACAACGACACCGACTGCGAGCCGGGACGGTGCGCGATCGCCGAGAAACGGTTCGCGGCCACAGCGGCCACCGCGGAGCCATTGGCCGTCCATGTCGGTCGTCGCGGTGCCCCGCTCGGCTTCACCAAGCCCCGGCGCCACAGCTGCCCGAACTTCTTCGTGACCCACGGATCGGGCGGCCGGATTCCGGTCGACGCACCGCACCTGCTCCGCTCGCTGGCCAAGCAGGAAGGCACCGTCTCCCGCTGCCGGGTGCGGGGCGGCGTGCATCTCGACAGCGGCTACGTCACCGACCTGTGCCTGACCGGCCAGTACCGGGACTGCGTCTTCTTCGAGGACGAGCAGGACTGAGCACCGCCCTCACCTACGCCGACGCGGTGGCGGCCATCCGCCAACGGGGCCGATTCGGAGTGAACCTGGGCCTCGACCGGATCGAGCGCCTCCTGGCGGGCCTTGGCCACCCGGAGCGCGAGCTGCACGGAGCCCTGGTGGCCGGGACCAACGGGAAGGGCAGTGTGGTGGCACTCGCCGGCGCGGTCCTCCGGCACGCGGGCTCGCGTGTCGGGGCGATGCCCAAGCCCCATCTCGTAACGTACCGCGAGCGCATCACGATCGACGGCGCAATGCTCGCGCCCGATGCGTTCGCGGCAATCGTTGGCGAGGTGATCGCGGAGGCGGACCGCGAGACGGGGGCTGAGGGGCCGCCTACGGAGTTCGAGATCCTGACCGCCGCCGGTCTGCTGGCGCTCGCCCAGGCGCGGGTGGACCTGGCGCTGGTCGAGGTCGGGCTCGGCGGACGGCTGGATGCGACCAACGCATCGGACCTCGGCGTGGCCGCCATCACGACCGTGGCCCATGATCACGAACGCCACCTGGGCCGGACGTTGGCGGCCATCGGTAGCGAGAAAGCGGCGATCATCAAGCCCGGCAACCTGGCGGTAACCGGCGCCAGCGGGCGCGGGCTGGTGCCGGTCATGGAGCGATGCGCGGCGCTCGACGCACCGCTGCGGAGAAGCGGGCGCGGGCAACCATGGGAGGCACGGGTGGTGGACAGCGGCTGGCAGGGGGTCACCGTGGACCTCCGCACGCCGACGGGAACCGTTCGGGATCTCCGGATCGGTTTGCTGGGAAGCCACCAGGCCGCGAACGCGGCCACCGCCGTCGCCCTCCTCGACGCGATCCGCGAGGACGGGGAGCGGCGGGGCCAGCCGGTGGTCGTGGACGAGCCGGCACTCCGCGCCGGGATGGCCGACGCGCGCTGGCCCGGCCGCCTGGAGCTGTTCCCGTCCGCGGCCGGCGGTCGCGAGGTGCTCCTGGATGGCGCTCACAACCCGTCCGGCGCACGGGCCCTGGCCCGAGCCCTCGGCGAGCTGGGGGTGCGGAACCCTCCGCTCGTGTTCGGCGCCATGCGCGGCAAGCGCGTGGCCGCCGTCCTCAGGGCTCTCGCCTCGTTGGCTCCGCGACCGGTGTTCACCGCGGTCGCCGATCCGCACGCGCATCGGCCGGACGAGCTGCTCCGGACGTGGCGCCGGGTCGCGCCGGCGACGCGGGGCGCGGAGGCCGGGACGACGACCTCATCCCCGCGCGACGCGCTGGGCCGCGCCGCAGCGCTGGGTGGCCGCGGGCCGGTGGTGGTCGCCGGGTCGCTGTACCTGGTCGGGGCGGTCCGCGCCGAGCTGACCGGCGAGCGCGAGGACGGCTGATGCGCACCCTCACCTTCGGCGGGCGGACCCACGTGATGGGCATCCTCAACGTGACCCCCGACTCGTTCTCGGGCGACGGGCTCGCTCCTGACGGCCGGGCGGAGCACGAGGTGGTGGCCGCCGCCCTGGAGCAGGCACAAGCGTTCGTGGCGGCCGGCGCCGACATCCTGGACATCGGCGCTGAGTCGTCGCGACCCGCGGCGGTCTACGGCGCGCATCCGGCGCTCGACGTCGAGTCGGAGCTGCGGCTCGTCCTGCCCGTGGTCAGGGCGGTAGTCGCGGAGCTCGGGTCGCGGGCGATGGTCAGCATCGACACCACCAAGGGCGCGGTGGCCCGCGCGGCCCTGGACGCCGGGGCAGAGATGGTCAACGACGTGTGGGCCGCCCGGCGCGACCCCGACACCGCGGCCGCTGCCGCCGAGGCCGGCGCCTACCTCGTCGTCATGCACAACAAGGACGTGGCCGAGTACCCCCACGGCGTGCTGCCGGAGGTCATCGCGTGGCTCCGGGACAGCGCGGAGGCGGCGGCGGCGGCGGGCGTGGTCGCCGATCGGATCCTAGTCGACCCCGGCATCGGCTTTGGCAAGACGCCCGACCACAGCCTCGAGGTGCTCCATCGGTTGGCCGAGCTGCGCGCCGCGCTGGGCCTGCCTATGCTGGTGGGCACCAGCCGCAAGCGATTCATCGGCGAGATCCTGGATGGCGCGCCGCCCGATCAGCGGCTGGAGGGAACCGCCGCGAGCGTGGTGCTGGCGGTCGCGGCCGGTGCGGACGTGGTGCGGGTCCATGACGTCGAGCCCGTCACGAAGGCCGTCCGCGTAGCCGACGCCATCGTCCGGTACCGAGCCGTCCACCAGCGGACGGCGGACCCGGACGTCCCGGGCCGGATCTCGGTTCGAGGCATCGCGGCGGCCGGACGCCACGGCGTGGGCGAGGAAGAGCGGTCGCGGCCCCAACCGTTCGAGGTCGACGTCGTCGCATCCCTGGACGCGGGGCCCGCGGCGGCCGGCGATCGGCTCGAGGACACCGTGGACTACGCGGCGCTCAGCGGACAGGTGGTCGAGCGGGTCGGGGGCACCAGCTACCACCTGATCGAGACCCTGGCGGCGGACATCGGGCAGGCGACCCTCGACCGGTGGCCGATGGTCAGCGCGGTCGAGGTCACGGTGCGCAAGCCCGAGGCCTCGATGCCGGTGCCGGTCACCGGGGTCGAGGTTCGGATCCAGATCGCGAGGGAGCGCCGGGCGGGAGACGCCTGACGGCGTCCGCCCCTCACGGAGCGGCGGGCAGGGTCCCGAGCGTGATCGCGATCTGGAGCTCCTCGCCATCCCGGACGACGGTGGCGTCAACGACGTCGCCGGCGCGGTGCGGGAGGAGCAGGACCACGAGGTCATGGGCCGAATCGACCGGGCGACCGTCGATCGCGGTGATGATGTCGCCCTGCTGGAGGCCGGCCGCATCGGCCGGGCTGCCGGCGAAGACGCCCGGCGCCCCGTTCGGGCCCTCGTCGATCAGCGCACCCTCATCGACGGAGAGATCGCGGTCGGTGGCCAGCTGCTGGTCGATCATCGTGTAGTACACGCCGACCCACGGTCGGGCGATCTCCTCGCCATCGAGCGCCAGCGCCATGATCGGCTTCGCGAAGTCGATCGGGATCGCGAACCCGATGCCCTCGGCACTGGTCGCGATCGCGGTGTTGATCCCGATCACCTGGCCCAGGCTGTTCACCAGCGGGCCGCCCGAGTTGCCCGGGTTGATGGCCGCATCGGTCTGGATGAGGTGGCTGATGTTCTCGAGGCTCGACCCATCGCCGGCCTGGATCGCGCGGCCCAGTCCGGAGACCACGCCGGTCGTCACCGTGTCGGCGTAGTCGCCCAGGGGATTACCGATCGCGATCGTGAGCTGACCGATCTCGAGCGCCGCCGATGAGCCGATGGGTGCGGTCGGCAGGTCGGTGGCGTCGATCTTGATGATCGCCAGGTCGGTCAGGGTGTCGACCCCGACCAGGGTCGCATCGAAACGGCGGGAGTCGGCGAGGGTGACGACCAGCGTGGCCGCGTCACCGGCCACGTGGCGGTTGGTGAGGATCCAGCCGTCGGGGTCGAAGATGAAGCCCGATCCCGAGCCGGAGCCGCCGGTCGCGAGCGTGACGTTGATGGTGACCACGGCCGGCGCGACGCTGGCCACCGATTCGATGACGGCCGACGACTCGTCGAGGGTCACCGCCGAGACCGTGTCGCCGGGTGGGACCTCGGTCGCGGGCGTCTCGACCACGCCCATCAGGTTGACGACGGCCAGCCCGGACAGGGAGCCGGCAACGACGCCGGCAGCGAGCGCAACGGCGACGAAGCTGAGCATCCTGGGTCGGCGGGCGGGCGGCGCCTCGGGTGGCTCGGCCGGCAGCGAGCGGCGCGTCGACCATGCGGGGGCCGAGGACCAGTTGTCGGATCGGGAAGGGATCGGCGCGGTGGGTTCGCTGGCGCCGTAGCGGTCGGTCTCGACCGCCGACGGCGGCTCAACCTCGAATTCGTTGTCAGTCACGCTCGCAGTGTGCCGCGCGGCGCGTTAGGCCCCAACCCCGGCGACGGTGAAGATTCGTTGATCAAGCCGGGGTCTCCTCGGGCGCCAGATCATCGGTCAGTCCCCCATCTGGTGCCGCGGGCACGGGTGCCGTCCAGTCCGGGATCGGTGCATCGCCGGCACGCTCACCGGCGGCCGCGGCGCCCTGCCGTGGGAGCACGACTCGGAACACCGCGCCCTCGCCCAGCACGCTGGCCACCTCGATGAAGCCGCCATGCATCTCGACGATCGAGCGAGCGATGGCCAGGCCGAGCCCACTCCCCGAAGCGCGTGCCTCGCCCACGTTCGTCCCCCGGTAGAAGCGCTCGAAGATGCGCGGCAGCTCGGCCGGCGGAATGCCGGGCCCGGTGTCGCTCACCGCGATTGCCGCGGCATCGGCCTCGTCCAGGACCTGGACCGCCACCGTCCCGCCGGACGGGGTGAACTTCACGGCATTGCCCACCAGGTTGTTGACCAGCTGCACGATCCGCTCGCGGTCGAAGCGAATGGCGACCGAGGTGGAGGGGGCGGCATAGGTGACGCTGACGCCACGCGCCGCGGCCGTCTCGGCCGTGGCCTCGACCGCGGCGCGGACCGGCTCGCGGAGGTCGCCGACGCGGACGTCCAGCGGAAAGATGCCGGCGTCGATTCGCGACAGGTCGAGCAGGTTGGCGCTCATCCATTCGAGCCGGCTGAGCTGCTCCCCGGACCGCTCGAGGAACTCCCGACGCGTGGCCTCGTCCATGTCGCCGTCGCGTTCGAGCTCGTTATACGTGCGCAGTGCGGCGAGCGGCGTTCGCAGCTCGTGGCTGACATCGGCGACGAATTCGCGCAGGCGGTCACGGTCCGACTCGAGCAGGCGGAGCGACTCGCTCAGGCGGTCGGCCATGATGTTGAACTGGTCCCCCAGCTGGTCGATCTCCACCACGCCGGTCGGGGGCACGCGGGCGTCGAGATGGCCGTGAGCCAGGCGACCCGAGAAGCTCCCCAGCCGGCTCAACGGGACGGTCAGCCGACGGGCGGCGAGGACCCCGACCAGCATGGAGAGGATCAGCGCGAGCGTCCCGGTCCCGACCAGCGCCCCTCGGACCTGGGCCAGGGTCGCTTCCCGGGCGGTGTACGGAACCGAAACCAGGACCTGCATGTTCAGCACGCCGTCCGGCGCGAGGGGTTCCTCGCTGAGCGGGAGCTCGATCGCGAACGTCAGCCGGGTGGCCGGTGCCAGCGGATCGGGGGCGAGGTCCTGGGCCTCCGCCGCCTCGACGTCCTGTGGTTCGGCGAACGCGGCCTGCGAGCCGTCCACCGTGTTGAACACCTCGACCGTGACCAGCAGCCCGTCCGAGGCCTCCTGCGCCGCGGGTTGGATGATCCGGGTCTCGCGCAGTGCCGGGTCGGTCAGGAACTCGCGCAGCGGAGACCGATTGGCGGTGTCGATGATGAGCAGCGCGGTCGCCTGGGCGGCCGATTCGGTACGGGCCCGGCCCTGCTCCTCGAAGTAGCCGGGCAGGATCTGGTTCAGGGCCACCCCGCTGATGAGGAGCGCGATGAGCGCCGTGCTGGCCAGCGCGACCACCAGGCGCACGTCCAGGCGACGGAGGAAGCGTCGGACGAACGTGGGCTCAGTCCTCGGCGAACGCGTAGCCGACGCCGCGGACGGTCCGGATGTACCGGGGCTGGGCCGGATCGGGCTCGATCTTGTCCCTGATATGGCTGACGTGGACGTTGATCGTCCGCTCGTCCTGCTCGACCGCGGCGTCGTAGTCGCGGACGAGCTCCAGGAGCTGGCTGCGGCTGAAGACCCGCCCGGGCTTGGCCGCGAGGTGGCGGAGGAGGTCGAACTCGGTCGTGGTCAGACTGATCC
>DASYGU010000118.1:0-2169 GCA_035999355.1 Candidatus Limnocylindria bacterium
CCGGGCTCATTCATCCGGACCACGGCAGCATCGAGCTCCTGGGCCGCCCGTTCGGCCGTCGTGACCGCCGGCGCCTGTTCGAGATCGGCGCCCTGATCGAGTCTCCGTCGTTCTATCCCTTCCTGACCGGCCGCGAGAACCTGCGAGCGCTGGGCTCGACCGGCGCGAAGACATCGGCTGCGCGGATCGACGAGCTGCTCGAGCTCACCGGTCTTCGCGAGCGGTCCACCGACAAGGTCTCCGGCTACTCGCTGGGCATGAAGCAGCGGCTCGGGATCGCGGCCGCGCTGCTCAGTGACCCGAAGCTGCTCCTCCTCGACGAGCCGGCCAACGGGCTCGACCCGGCCGGGATCGTGGCCATGCGCGAGACCCTCCGTCATCTCGCGGCAGACGGGAAGACGGTCTTCGTCTCGAGCCACCTCCTGGCCGAGGTCCAGCAGATGGCCGACGTGATCGGGATCATCGCCGCCGGTCGACTGGTCCGAGAGGGATCCATGGGCGAGCTCCTCCACGATACCGACCTGGTGCGGGTTCGGGTGGCCCCGGACGAGGTGGCGGACGCCGTCGCCCGGCTGTCCCAGCTGGCCGGAGAGTCGCAGGTCGAGGTCGCCGACGCGGAGGCCGGATGGCTCACGGTCCGCATCGCCTCGGGCCGGGCGCCGGACGTCAACCGGGTGCTCGCCGAGGGCGGGGTGTACGCCAGCCGTCTCGAGGCGGGCAGCGATCTCGAGGAGCTGTTCCTGTCGCTCACGGCAGACGAATCGGAGAGTCACGAGGGCACCTTCCAGGGCATCGCCAGCGCCCGTCGCGACCCCGAGGACACGCCATGAGGATCTTCCGCTCAGGGGCGCGGACCCTCCTGCGCCGGCCGGCGACATGGCTGACCTTCGGCATCCTCACCGGCCTGCTGGTCCTGATCATCGTGGCCGTGGCCACCACCGGCGAGGACGCTGAAGACGGGCCCGATCGCCTGCTGCTGGTCACCTTCCCGCTCGCGTACACCTTCATCCTCAGCTTCATCATCGGCCTGGGCGGGCTATTCGCGGTGACCTACGGAGCCGCCATCGCGGGCTCGGAATGGTCATGGGGGACGCTCAAGGCCGTGGTCGCCCGCGGCGAGAGTCGGAGCCGATACATCCTGCTCACCTTCTCCGCCGTGGCCGCATACCTCGTGGCCGGCATCGCCTTTTCGTTTGCGATCGGCGTGGTGGCCGCGTTCATCGGCGCCAACATCGCCGGCGTGCCGACCGATGGCATGACCGATACCGATGCGATCGAGAGCCTGCCGGAGCTGTTCAGCCGCGGCTGGTTCTCCATGGCCGAGCAGGGCGCCATCGGGTTCGCGGTGGCGACCGTCGCGCGCAGCCAGCTGGCGGGGATCGGGATCGGGATCGCACTGTACTTCGGCGAGGCGTTCGCGGGGATCTTCCTGCCTGACATCGTCCGCTTCATGCCCTTCAACGCCGCCAGCGCGGCGGTGGGAATCGCCGATGGCGGGTTTGGCGGCGGTCCGAACCCGCTGGCGCAGGACACCGCCATGTTCGTGGTCCTTGCCTGGCTGGTCGGGTCGCTGATCGTGGCCGCGGTCTTCACCGAGCGCGCTGACATCACCGGCTGACCGGGTGACCCTGCTCGCCGTCTCGAACTTCCTCGCCATCCTGGTCGTCGTGGCGGGAGTCGGCAGCCTCGTCGTGATCGGTCTCCGCCTGACCGCGGTCTTCTCGGAGCGAGCGGCTGGCGGCCTCGACCGTCTTCGCGCCGCCATCGGCCCGTACGCGCTGTGGCTGGCATGGCTGGTCGCCGCCACCGCGATGGCCGGCTCGCTGTACTTCTCGGAGCTCGGCGGACTCATGCCCTGCGCGTTGTGCTGGTACCAGCGGATTGCGATGTACCCGCTCGCCGTCATCCTGCTCATCGCCGCCATCCGCGGCGATGGGGGAATCCGGCCGTACGTGACGGTGCTCGCGGCAATCGGTGCGCTGATCGCCGGATACCACGTCCTCGTGCAACGGATCCCGGGCCTGCCAACCGGGAGTTGTTCCGTCGAGGCATCGTGCTCGGCCATCGATCTCGAGCGCTTCGGCTTCATCACAATCCCGGTCATGGCCCTGGTCGGATTCCTGACCATCCTCGTGCTGGTGGGAATCCTGGCCTCCCCAACGGACGAGC
>DASYGU010000119.1:0-4954 GCA_035999355.1 Candidatus Limnocylindria bacterium
CCGTGCCGCTGCCCACGTCGTAGGCGAGGAGGGTGAGGTAGAAGTCCTCGCCAGCGGAGGTCATCACGCTGGGGGTGGCGATGGCCGTCACCGAGTTGGGGTAGTCGCGGAGAGCGGGGCTCACCTGCCCGGCCTGTGGCCCCTGGACCTCCAGCTCGGCGCGGGTCTCGAAGACGCGTGGGTCGCTGGCCAGCGGCTCGCGGATGAGCTGGTCGTGGGTCACCGTGTACGGACCCAGCCGGGTGGACTCGCCGGGTGCCAGGATCGCGGTGGCCTCGACCGCCTGGGTTGCGCTCACTGCGACCGCGATGGCCGCGACCAGGACCCCTACGTGGGCCAGGTATCCCCCATATCGCCGCCGGTTGCGGGTGGCCACCCCCCAGGCCGCCCGGAGCGAGTTCTCTCCGCTGGCCGCGGCCCGTCCGCGGGCGGCGCGAACGACCTCGCCCACCAGGATCGCGCCGGAGAACCCGGCCAGGCCCAGGGTCAGCAGAGAGGCCGGGCCCCGGACCCCGATTACGATCCCGACCACCATGAGCCCGACCCCGGCCACGGCGGGCAGCACGAACCGATCGCGGAGCGCGGGCCAGCTGACCGATCCCCACGGCAGCGCCGGTCCCACGCCCAGCAGGAAGAGGAGCGCCGCGAAGAATGGCGCGCTGATCCGGTCGAACCACGGCGCGCCGACGCTGAGCCGTTCTCCGCCCAGCGCCTCGGCCACCAGCGGATAGAGCGTGCCGAACAGGACCGCGAAGGCGAGACCGGTGAACAGCAGGTTGTTCAGGAGGAATGCCGACTCGCGGCTCACGAGGGCAGGCGGAGGGCCGCTGCCGGCCAAATCGGGGAGGCGCCACAGGATGAGAGCGGTCCCGGCGACAAGCGAGATCAGGACACCGGCCAGGAACCAGGCGCCGATCGCGGACTGGGTGAACGAATGGACCGATTCGATCACGCCCGACCGGGTGAGGAACGTCCCCAGCAGGGTGAGGACGAAGGTGGTCATGACCAGGATCGCGGTCCACGTTCGGAGCGACCGGCCGCGCTCGGCCACGATCGCCGAGTGGATGAACGCGGTGGCCGTGAGCCACGGCAGGAGGGCCGCGTTTTCGACGGGATCCCACGCCCAGTAGCCACCCCAGCCCAGGACCTCGTAGCTCCACCACGCCCCGGCCGTGATCCCCGCGGTGAGGAAGATCCACGGACCCAGCGTCCAGCGGCGGACGAGGCGCAGCCATTCGGGGTCCAGGCGGCGGGTGACGAGTGCGGCGACGGTCAGCGCAAACGGGATGGCGAGCCCGGTGTAGCCCAGGTACAGGAGCGGCGGGTGAAGGCCCATGAACGGGTGGTTCTGGAGGAGGGCATTCGGACCGTTGCCTTCGACCGTGACCGGGGTGACCGCCACGAACGGGTCCGACGGCCAGGTCATGACCGCGAAGAAGAACGCGGCCACGAGGGCCAGGGTGGCCGTCGCCCACGGCATGAGCTCCGGATGGGCGTGGCGGTATCGGTACAGGAGGAGGCTGGACCAACCGGTCAGGAGGAACGTCCAGAACAGGATGCTGCCCTCGAGCGCGGCCCACAGCGAGATGAACGAGTAGAACGGCGGGGTGGTCGTCGCGTTGTTGCGGGCCACGTACAGGACCGAGAAGTCGTGACCGAGGAGCGAGACGACCATGGCCGCGCAGGCGATCACCGACAGACCCCAGGCCCCGTACACGGCCCGGCGGCCGACGGTCGCCAATCCTGCGTCACCGCTGCGGCCGGCCAGGATCGAGGCCGCCGCCGCGAACAGGGTGAGGGCCAGGCCGATGACGACGGCCGCGTGGCCGATGGTTGCGCCCATCGGTCAGGGCACGGGGAAGTCGGAGGGCGCCACGTAGTTCTCGTCGTGCTTGACCAGCACCTCGTCGGCCTCGAACACGCCGTCCTCCTGGAGCGTGCCCTCGACCACGGCGCCGGCTCCTTCGCGGAACGAGCTGGTGGGAGTCACGGTCGAGTGGACGGTGATCTCCGTCTGGCCGTCGGTGAGGACGAAGGTCAGGTCGGTGGCCGAGCCGTCCAGCGTTCCGGGCAGGACGTAGCCGCCGAGGCGGATGGCCTGGCCGACGGCGGCATCACCGCGGGCCGCGAGCTCGGTCGGGGTGAGGTAGTAGACCAGCGCGTTGCTCAGCCCGCTGAACAGCAGCCAGGCCAGGATGGCCAGCAGGCCGACGACCACGAGCACCGGTCCCCAGGCGCGGTGTCGCGCGGGGGGCGGAAGCGGGGCGGATGCGGTCATGGGGCGGGGTTGGGGGTCTCCTCCAGCTCGTCCGCCGCCTGCTGGGCTCGCCGCAGGCGGCGGATGAGAGTGAAGGCATAGATCGCGATCGCGCCCAGGATCACGCCGTAGGCCGAGATGACGAACACGACGTCGCTCACGTTCACGAGCCTGGCTCCGAAGCGGCGGCGAGGCCGGTCAATCCGCTGCGGCGGACGGCATCTTCCGCGTCCCACTCGAGCCGGGCCAGGCGATAGCGCTTGAGCATGAGCCACAGCCAAGCGAGGCTGAACGCGCCCAGCATGAGCAGGAGCGCGGCCACGAACTGGCTCGGTGCCGCCGGGTTCAGGACATGCTCGGGATCACCGAACGTGGGTCCCTGGTGCAGGCCCCGCCACCAGATGACGCTGAAGTGGACCACCGGGATGTCGATCGCGGCGATGATCCCGACCACCGCCGCCCGGGTGGCCCGCCGCACGGGCTCGTCGGTCAGGCGCCGAATGAGCAGATAGCCGATGTAGAGGGCCAGGAGCACGGCGGTCGTTGTCAGCCGAGGGTCGCCCCAGTCCCAGAAGGTGCCCCACACGGGACGCCCCCACATCATCCCGGCCCAGATTGTCGAGGCGGTGAACACGACACCGACCTCGGCCCCGGCCAGGGCAACGGCGTCCGCCCGTGGGTCGCGTCGGACGAGCCACCATATGGATGCGACCGCGGTGATCACGAACGAGAGGTACGCAAACCAGGCGCTGGCCACGTGCAGGTACATGATCCGCTGCGGCTCGCCCTGGTTGAGATCGGCCGGGACCACGAACAGGGAGAAGGCGGTTGCTCCCGCCACGGCCACGACGGCACCGATCCCCAGCACCCGGGTCGCCATCGGTCGTTACTCCTCCAGCGCCAGGCCGTAGGTCAAGCCGCCGGCGAGCAGCATGGCCAGGTCGTAGCCGGCCAGCAGCTGGAGCCACGCCGGCAGCTCCCCGAAGGGGTCACCCGCCAGGAGCAGGGCCGTGGCGCTGACCGCGGCCAGAAGGAGCGGCGCGACCACCGGAAGCAGGAGCAGCGGAAGAAGGACCTCGCGAGCGCGGAGGCGGACCGTAAGTCCGGCGTACAGCGTTCCCACAGCCGCGAACCCGATGGACCCCAGGGCGATCACGAGCAGCAGACCGGGCACCGCGCTGGCCACGTCCACCGCGAACAGGATCACGGTCAGGGGCAGCACCAGGGCGCCGATGACCAGCATCGCCGCGAGCCCGCCCAGCGCTTTGCCCAGATAGATCCCCGTCCGGCTGATGGGGTACAGCCCCAGGAGCTCGAACGCGCCGTCATCTGTCTCGAGGTGGTGGAGCCGACCAACGGCCAGGATCCCGCTCAGGATGATGGCCAGCCACAGGAGGCCCGGCCCGGCCACCGCCAGGCGGTCCTCGTCCGGACCGAGCGCGAACCCGAAGATGAGCATCGTCACGGCGGCCAGGAAGAGAGTGGAGGTCACCGCCTGCCGGCCCCGCAGCTCGGCGCGGAGGTCCTTGGCGGCGATCACGCCGGCCACCGACAGGTTGTGGGTGGCGGTCCTCACGACCGGAACCCGGCAGCCAGGGGCGGCGAAGCGGGCAGATCGGTGGCGGGCCGGGCCGCGACCCGTCCGATGACGCCGACTCCACCGAGGTCGACCACGAGCCCGTTCTCGAGCCGCATCCAGCCGTCCATCCGCTCCCCCAGCCGCTCGGTGGCGTGGGTCGCGACCAGGACCGTGGCGCCGTTCGACCGCCATTCGTCGAGCAGCTCGTCGACGAGAGCCATCCCTTCGGCGTCGAGGGCTGCATACGGCTCGTCCAGCAGCACGAGCCGGGGATGGCCGAGCAGGATCCGACCAAGTGCCAGGCGCCGGCGCATGCCGGCCGAGAACCGACCCACCCGGCTGTCGCGCTCCGTCGTGAGGTGGACCCGCTCGAGGGCCGCGCCGACGCGGTCTTCCCGATCCGGGGCGGGGACGTTCATCAGCGCGGCCGCGAAGCCCAGGTTCTCGGCGGCGGTGAGGTCGTCGTACAGGCCCGTGGCGTGGGGCAGGAATGCAACCCGCGGGCGGATCTCCTCCGGGCGGTCGGCGACATCGATGCCGTCCACCGCGGCCGACCCGTACGAGGGGCGCAAGGCGGTCGCCAGCACGCGTAGGAGCGTGGTCTTGCCGGCGCCGTTGGCGCCCAGAATGGCCACCGCACGGCCCGAAACCACCTGGATCGTGACCCCCGCCAGCGCAGGGCTGCGTCGGAAGAGCCGGGCCAGGTCGCGAGTCTCGACTCCCGGCGTGGTCTTGTCAGGGACCCCCGTCGGGCGAACGTGGATGGTGGTCGGCGGCATGCCTCATCCCGTGGGCGGAGGGGCGGGTGGCAGCAGTGTGCGGCCTGCCCCACAATTGCGTCAAATACCCCAAGGGAGCTCCGCGACCCATGTCCACCCCACGTTCCGCCTGCCGTTTCCGCGCCTCATTCGGCCTCGTCCTGGTGCTCGTCGGCGCCGTCTCGCTGGCAGCCTGCAGCCCGTCCTCCTCCCCGGCCGCTGACGCCGATCACACGGTGACCATCACCGGGACGTCGTTCGGCGACGACTTCACCGTCCCGGTCGGCGGGACGGTCGTGTTCGTGAACGACGCCGGGCGCAACCACACCGTAACCAACGGGGTCAACGGCGAGCCAAACG
>DASYGU010000123.1:0-6042 GCA_035999355.1 Candidatus Limnocylindria bacterium
CGAGTCGAGGCCCGCGCGGCGCGCGCCGGCCCGGTTGGCCGCCGTCACCCGCTGCCAGAGCATCACGCCCTGCGCGGCGGCGAGCATGACGAGCACGGCCACGATCGCACTGGTCAGCACGAACTGGCGAGGCTGCATCCAGCTGGCCAGCAGGACGAGGATGGCCACCCCGACCGAGGACACGAAGATGAAGCCCGGCAGCATGCGTTCCATGCGCCGCCGCGCCCTTCCCATCGACATCGGTCTGAAACGTAGTGCTGAAGGGCCCCACGCACGATGGGCCAATGGTCCGGTCGAGATTGCGAGCGCCTCACTGCGCCGACTAGACTCCTGCCGTGACCGCCACCTCCACCGACGACCTGCGGAAGCTCATCCGCGAGGTCCCCGACTTTCCGAAGCCGGGCATCCTGTTCTACGACATCACCACCCTGCTGAAGGATCCGTCGGCCTTCCGCCAGGTCATCGACCAGATGGTCGAGCAGGTGCGCGGCACCGAGATCGACGTGGTGGTGGGCATGGAGTCGCGCGGATTCATCTTCAGTGCGCCGATTGCCTACCAGCTGAATGCCGGCTTCGTCCCCGTCCGCAAGCTCGGCAAACTGCCGGCCGAGACGATCGAGGTCGAGTACGCCCTCGAGTACGGCACCGCCACCCTCGAGATCCATCGTGATGCGATCCAGGAGGGTCAGCGCGTGCTCATCGTCGACGATCTGCTGGCCACCGGCGGGACGGTGAAAGGGACGATCGAGCTCATCCACCGACTGGGCGGCCAGGTGGCCGGGCTCTCGTTCATGGTCGAGCTCAGCGCCCTCCACGGCCGCGAGCAGCTGTCCGAGTTCACGATCAACGCGCTCCTCACCTACTGACCGATCCGCGCCTGGGCGACCGATGACGACAGCCTCCGCGATCGGCTGGCGGACGAGAGAGGTCACCGACCGCGACGAGGTCGCGGCATTCCTCCGCACCGACAGGCTGTATGCCGCCTACGCGCTCGGCGACCTGGCTGCCAGCGTGCGGCGCCGTGCGGCCTGGGGCATGGCCGATGACGAGCACGGCCGGCCCCGGGGGCTCGCCATGCAGCACCTCGGTCTGCCCCCCCAGCCGTTGTTCCTGATGGGTGACCCCGGCGCCTGCCGGGCGATCCTCGCCAACGAGGTCCGGCCCCGCTACGCGTTCGTCCAGGCCCGACACGACCTCGCCCCGGCCTTCAACGAGCTGTACCGGGTGGACCTCCCCGTCGCCCTGCTCCGGATGGTCGTAGACCGGGCGACCTTCCGGCCCCATGCGGGCGGCGCGGAGCGGCTTGGGCCGGCCGACATCGGCGACCTGAACCGCCTGTACCAGCTTGGCCTGGGCGGGGGATTTCCGGCGTCCGTGCTGGAAGACGGCGTCTACTACGGCGTGCGGGTCGGGGGCCGGCTGATTGCCGCTGCCGGGACGCATGTCATCAACGAAGCGGAGGGGATCGCGGTCGTGGGCAACGTCCTGACCCACGGCGACCATCGTGGGCAGGGCCACGCCAAGGCGGCGACCTCGGGCGTGACCGCGGATCTCCTGACCCGTGTGCCGGATGTCGCGCTCAACGTGTACGCCGACAACGACCCGGCGGTCACGGCCTACTCCCGGCTGGGGTACCGTGAGTACTGCCGCCTCGGAGAGTGGGTCGCGTACCGCCGAGCCGGTGGCTGGGACCTCATTCGCCCGCTGCGCGCTGCGCTGCGCTGGAGCTGGCCCCGCGCCGGCCGTTGATCAGACCGATGATGGAGGCACCGTGAGCGACATTCGAGACCCCGGGCTGGCTGACGACGGCGCGCGTCGCATCGAATGGGCCGACCGCCAGATGCCCGTGCTGGCCGGGATCCGTGATCGGTTGAGCGTCTCCCGGCCGCTCGATGGCTGGCGGGTCAGCGCCTGCCTGCACGTGACGGCCGAGACGGCAAACCTCGCGCGGACCCTGTCCGCGGCCGGCGCTGACGTCGTGCTCTGCGCCTCGAATCCGTTGTCGACCCAGGACGACGTCGCCGCCGCACTCGTGTCCGACCACGGGATCGAGGTGTTCGCCATGCGCGGCGAGGATCGGGACACGTACTACGGCCACATCAACGCCGCCCTGGACCACCGCCCGCAGCTGACCATGGACGACGGCGCTGACCTGGTCGGGGAGCTGCATACCCATCGGTCCGACCTGCTGACCGAGGTGCGGGGTGGGACGGAGGAGACGACGACGGGTGTCATCCGGCTGCGGGCGATGGCCGCCGACGGGGCCCTCCGCTACCCGATCCTGGCCGTGAACGAGGCCCTGACCAAGCACCTGTTCGACAACCGCTACGGCACCGGACAGAGCGCGGTGGACGGCATCCTGCGCGCGACGAACGTGCTGCTTGCGGGCAAGACCGCGGTTGTGGGCGGCTACGGCTGGGTCGGCCGCGGGATCGCGTCCCGGATCCACGGGATGGGGGCCAACGTGGTGATCGTGGAGATCGATCCGATCCGCGCGCTCGAGGCGGCGATGGACGGCTTCCGGGTTATGACCAGCCTTGACGCCGCCGAAGTGGGGGACCTGTTCATCACCGCCACCGGTTCACTTCACGTGTTCGGCGGTGAGCACTTCAAGATCATGCGCGACGGGGCGATCCTGGCCAACGCGGGCCACTTCAACGACGAGTTCGACATCCCCGCGCTCGAGGCGCTGGCCGGCGAGCAGCGCGAGGTTCGACCGTCGACCCGCGAGTACCGGCTGGTCGACGGGCGCCGGCTCTACCTGCTGGCCGATGGCCGGCTGGTCAACCTGGCGGCGGCCGAGGGCCACCCCAGCCTGGTGATGGACCTCTCCTTCGCCAACCAGGCCCTGGGCCTGGAGTGGCTGAGCGAGAACCACGGCGAGCTCGTGCCGGACGTGTACGACATCCCGATCGAGATCGACCGCGAGGTGGCGCGGCTCAAGCTGGCCAGCATGGGAATCGCCATCGATCGCCCCACCACCGAGCAGGAGGCCTACGCGGCCTCCTGGCAGCAGGGAACCTAGCCGGCGCTAGCTCGAGGTATCGAACGAACCAGAGATATCGACCGTCACGAACGTCTGCTCGCCGACGTGGATGCCCATCGCATCGGTGCACTCGAACGATCCGGCGGCACCAGTGGCGTCGTTGCGGGTGACGTTCCAGTCGCAATCAGCGGCCGGGACGGAGAATTCACCATTGCCGAAGGCGAATATGTTCTGCTCGTCGCTGAGGGTGATAAATGCGACCTCGTCGCTGCTCTCCGTCTCCGCGAACGGCAGGTAGGTCACGCCCTGCAGGTCGAGATACCCGCCCAAGATCGACTGGTAAGGCAATTCCCCGCTAGCGGAGTAGTCGCCGGAGATGTCATAGACGAGAGACCCGCTGGCCGATCCACCGCCGCCGCCTCCGCCACCACTCCCATCGTCGCTCCCGGCCGGAGCCTCCGATCCAGCGGCACTGGAGGGCTCACCGCCCCCGGAGGCGCCTGGGCTTCCGGCGGGCGAGGCGCAGGCCGCGAGGACCAGGCCGATGACGGCGGTCAGGACCAGCAACAGGGATGGGCGGCGCATGGGCGTTCTCCTGTGAAATGAGGGAGCGGGAGCATACCAGCCGCCCACGGTGGGTCCGCCATTGCATCGGTCTGGCGCTACACTCGGACCCTTGCTCGACGCCGACATGCGCCTGTTCACCTCGGAATCGGTGACCGAAGGCCACCCCGACAAGGTCTGCGACGCGATCGCCGACGCGATTCTCGACGCGGTGCTGGCCGTGGATCCGGCCGCCCACGCGGCGATCGAGGTGGCGGCCACGACCGGCACCGTGGTCGTGCTGGGTGAGCTCACGACCGAGCACCCGGTGGATGTCGATGACCTCGTTCGCAGAACCGTCCGCGAGATCGGGTATGACGATCCGGCGCTCGGCTTCGACGCCGACTCGGTAACCGTTACATCCCTGATCAAGGGCCAGTCACCCGATATCGCGCTGGGCGTGGACGAGCATGCCGCCGAGCTGGGAGCCGGCGACCAGGGAATGATGTTCGGCTACGCGACCGATGAGACCACCGAGCTCATGCCCATGCCGATCCAGCTTGCCCATGAGCTGTGTCGCCGGCTGGCCGAGGTCCGACGGGCCGGGACCGTGCCGTACCTCCGACCCGACGGCAAGAGCCAGGTCACGGTGGCGTATGGCCACGACCGACTGCCGCGGAGCGTGCACACCGTGCTCATCAGCACCCAGCACGCCGACACCATCGAGGCGGCCGATATCGCGAACGCGGTCCGGCGCGAGGTCGTGGATGCGGTCATCCCGGCCGACCTGCGCGACGGGGAGATGCGTCTGCTGGTGAACCCGACCGGCCGGTTCGTGCTGGGCGGCCCGGCTGGAGACTCGGGGCTCAGCGGCCGAAAGATCATCGTGGACACCTACGGCGGCATGGCCCGCCATGGCGGAGGCTCGTTCTCGGGCAAGGACCCGACCAAGGTGGACCGCAGCGGGGCGTACGCCGCGCGCTGGATCGCCAAGAACGTGGTCGCCGCCGGGCTGGCCACGCGCTGCGAGATCCAGGTCGCGTACGCGATCGGGATCGCCCGGCCGCTGGCTCTCAACGTCGACACCTTCGGCACCGGCGTCGTGCCGGACGCCAGGATCCGGGCGGCCATCGATGCGGTCGTGGACCTGCGGCCGGGGGCGATCATCGAGCGCCTCGCCCTGCGCCGCCCGATCTACCGCCCGACGGCGGCCTACGGCCACTTTGGCCGCCGCGACCTCGATCTCAGCTGGGAGCGCACCGATCTCGCCGACGAGCTGCTCCAGGCGGCCCGTCCGGCGGGCACCGCCGCGTGAGCCACCGTTCGGTCCCCGTCCGATGGGGGCCGCCAGCGCCCGGACCGGCGGGCCGCTTCCGTGCCTGGCTGCGAAGCCTTGCCGGATCCAAGCCCGATACCGTTCAGCGTCTCGCGGACCTTCCGCTCGCCCTGCGTCAGGCCCCACTCGCGGCGCCCTACCTCGAGGCCGAGCACGCGGGCGACGAACGGCGCGCGGGCGCGGCAGCCATGGCCGCCGCCGAGGCCGGGATCGCGTCCGGCGCATGGTGGGCGGCCGACCTGTGGGCTCATCGCGCACTGTGGCACTTCGAGCGGGCGGACATGGCGCTCCCGTCGACCCGAGCGGCGCGGCGGATCGGTGACCTGCGCGTCGCCGGCGGCGATCCGGCGAGCGCCCGGCGCTACTATGCCGAGGCGATCAGCGAGGCCCGGGACCTCGGCGCCGAGCGCGAGGAGGGTCTTGCCGCGTATGGAATGGGTCGTGCTGAACTCGAGCTGGGCAACGTGACCGCCGCCCGCAAGCTGGCCCACATCGCCGTCGGGCTCCTGGAGCGCTGCGACGCGCCCGAGGACGAGCTCGCCGCTGCGCGCGAGCTCCAGGGCACCGAGCGCGCGGTCGGAGGTCCGGGCTGATGGCCACGCGGCAGGCGATGCAGGTCGGGATCGTGGGCGCCGGGGTGATGGCCGAGGCCATGATCGCGGGCCTGCTGGCGGATCGGGCGGTCCGCGCCGCCGACCTGGTCGCCTCGCATCCCCGGCGCGACCGCCGAGCGTCACTCACCGCCGAGCACGGCATCCGGGTCGTGGCCCGCAACCGTGAGGCCGCCGAGGGCGCGGACATCGTGGTCCTGGCCGTCAAGCCGCAGATGCTGCGCGCGGTGATGCGTGAGCTCGCCCCCACCCTGACCGACGGCCAAGTCGTGCTGTCCATCGTGGCCGGCGCAACCCTGAAGACGCTCAGCGCCGGCCTCCGCCACGCGGCGGTGGTGCGGGCCATGCCCAACACCCCGGCCCAGATCCGGAAGGGGATCGCGGTATGGGCCGCGGCCCCCGCCTGCAGCGCGGCCCAGCGTGATCGGGCGCGGGCCGTCCTTCGCGCGCTTGGCGATGAGCGGCAGGTGGACGACGAGCAGTTCGTGGCCATGGCCACCGCCCTGTCGGGCACCGGGCCGACCTACCTGTTCGCGGTGATGGAGGCGCTGGTCGACGCCGGCGTC
>DASYGU010000160.1:0-3468 GCA_035999355.1 Candidatus Limnocylindria bacterium
CGGTGATCTGGCCGGCCAGACTCAATCATGGGTTCCCGTCGACCCCGACAAGCCGGAACCGACCCAGACGTGATCCTCTACTTCATGCGGCACGGCAAGGCCGGCCACGGAGACCCGTCCGACCCGAATGACGATGCCCGCCAGGTGACCGAGACCGGCGCAGCCGAGCTCCGATCGGCGGCAGCGCTCTGGCGACGGCTGAATCTGCGGCCCGACGTCGTCCTGTCCTCGCCGCTCCCCCGGGCACGCCAGACCGCGGACCTCTTCGTCGAGGGCGTTGGGCTCAAGCGCGAACCGATCGAGGATGACCGCCTTCGACCCGGCGCCGACTGGTCGGACCTGGCCCAGGCCATGGCCGATCACCGCGATGCACGCCGAGTGATGTTCGTGAGCCACGAGCCGGACCTGTCGGAGGCGGTGTGCCTCCTCACCGGCGCGCGTGCGGTCCGGATGCGGAAGGGCGGCCTGGCCTGCGTCGAGTTCCCGGGGATTCCCGAGCCGGGCGCCGGGGAGCTGGCCTGGCTGCTCGACCCGGACCTGTACAGCGCGGAGTGAGCGCGCCCGAATCTGGCCGCCAGGTCACGCGGGTCTCGGCCTACGCCCTCTGCGTGGAGAACGACCGCGTTCTGCTGTGCCGGATCGCCCCAGGCCCATGGACCGCCGTGGGCTCCTGGACGCTCCCTGGTGGCGGCCTCGACTTCGGCGAGTCGCCGCGCGTCGGCGCCCTCCGGGAGCTGACGGAAGAGACCGGCCTCGAGGGTGAGATCGAGCGCCTCGCCGAGGTCCTTGACTGGTCCGATCAGTGGGTAAACCCGGACGACGACGTCGTCGAGGCGTTCCATGCCATCCAGATCGTGTACCGGGTCCGAATCACCGGCGGCTCGCTCAGGAACGAGCTGGACGGGTCCACCGACGTCGCCGCGTGGTTCACCCGCGCGGAGGCTGAGGCGCTCCCCCTCGTCGAGCTCGCCCAGGCGGGCATCCGCCTGGGCTTCGGGGAGGGACCGCCCTAGGCCGGTTCGGCGACGACGACCACCTTGCCAAAGGCGCGGCGGGCGTCGAGGTGCTCCTGTGCGGCCCGCGTCTCGGCCAGTGGGAAGGTGCGGTCGATGACTGGCTCCACGCGCCCGCTCTCCACAAGCTCCAGGACGCCGGCCATGTCGGATCGGGTCGCGCCCATCGATCCGTAGATCGTGAACTGGCGCCAGAACAGGTTCCACAAATCGGTCTCGGCCATCCGACCGGTGAGCCCTCCGCAGGTCACGACCCGCCCGCCCGTGCGCAGGCTGGCGAGGCTGTGGCGCCAGGTCGCCGGACCGATGTGCTCGAACACGACATCCACCCCGCGACCCTCGGTGATCTTCATCACCTCCAGCTCAAAGCGCGGCGTGGCGGCATGGTTGATGACGTGCGCGGCCCCCAGCTCGCGGGCCTTGGACAGCTTCTCCTCCGAGCCCGCGGTCGCGATCACCGTGCACCCCAGCTCGCGGGCGATCTGGATCGCGGCGCTGCCGATGCCCGATCCCGCGGCCAGGACCAGGACCCACTCGTCAGCCTTGGTCTGGGCACGGGTGACGAGCATGTGCCATGCAGTTCCGAACGCCGATGGCAGGGCGGCGGCCTCCGCATCGGTCAGCGCGTCCGGCGTTCGGACCAGGCAGGAGGCCGGCGCGACCAGGTATTCGGCGAACCCGCCGTCGCGGGTCAGGCCGATGATCTCCCGGTTCTCGCACAGGTTCTCGCGGCCGTCGAGGCAGAACGAGCACGTGCCGTCGGCCGTGAAGGCCAGGACGATGACCCGGTCCCCCACCGACCACTCGGTCACCGCCGATCCGACCGCGGCGATCGTTCCGGCAGGCTCGAGCCCGCCGATGTGCGGCAGCGGGGCACGCATCCCATTGCTCCCCTCCCGGACGTGGAGGTCGAGGTGGTTCAGGCCGCACGCGCCGACCCGCACGAGCACCTCGTCGGGCGCCGGAACGGGATCAGCCACATCCTCCCAGGACAGGACTTCGGGTCCGCCTCGTCGGCGGAAGATGACTGCCTTCATCGGTCTCGTTCCATAATCACGCCCGAGTATGCCAGCCACGCCTGACACCGCCCGGGTCGTCGTCACCGGAATGGGCGCCATCACGCCCCTCGGCAACGACGTCGAGACCCTGTGGCGCGAGCTGCTGGCCGGGACGTCGGTCGCACGCCACGTGGATCGGTTCGACTCAGGTGGGTTCCGAACACGCTTTGCCGCCGAGGTCGTCGACTTCGACCCGACCGTCTACATGGATCCCAAGGACGCGCGGCGCGCCGATCGGGTCATCCAGTTCGCGATGGCCACCTCGACCCAGGCACTGGCCCAGGCCAACTTCCATCCGGAAGGTGACCTTGCCGAGGAGGTGGGGGTCATCGTGGGCACCGGCATCGGCGGGCTGACCAGCCTGGACGACGCCGCGCGAGTCATGCGCGACGAGGGCCCCGACCGGGTCACGCCGTTGACTGCGGTCAACATGCTGCCGGACATGGCATCCGGCCAGGTGGCGATCCAGTTCGGGCTGACCGGCGTCAACTTCTGCGTCATCTCCGCCTGCGCGACCGGCACCAACGCGGTGGGCGAAGCCGCGGAGATCATCAAGCGCGGCGACGCGCTGGCCATGGTCGTGGGCGGCACGGAGGCCGCGGTCACGCCGCTGGCCCTTGCCGCGTTCCACCGCACAGGGTCGCTGTCGACGCGCAACGACGACCCGGCCCACGCCTCGCGGCCGTTCGACAAAGAGCGTGACGGGTTCGTGGTGGGCGAAGGCGCCGGCGGGCTTGTGCTCGAGCGGCTCGACTTCGCCCTCGAGCGCGGCGCCACGCCGCTGGCCGAGGTGATCGGCTATGGCAACTCGGCCGACGCGTACCACGTCAGCGCGCCCGAGCCGGAGGGAAAGGGCGCCGCCCGCTCGATGTCACGGGCCATGAAGAAGGCCGGCATCGGGCCCGCCGACATCGACTACATCAACGCCCACGGGACGAGCACCCAGCTGAACGACCGGAGCGAGACGATGGCCATCAAGCGGGCGCTGGGTGACGACGCCTATCGGATCCCGGTCAGCTCGACCAAGTCCATGACCGGGCACATGCTCGGGGCGGCCGGGGTGGTGGAGGCCGTCGTCTGTGTCAAGGCGATCAACCACGGAATCGTGCCGCCCACCATCAACTACGAGTTCCCGGATCCCGACTGCGACCTCGACTACGTGCCCAACGTCGCGCGCGAGATGCCGGTCCGGACGGCGATGTCCAACTCGTTCGGCTTCGGCGGCCATAACGCGACGATCATCGTGCGCGCCTACCCCTGAACCGCGACCGGCTGGGCGGGAGCCGCTACTCCGTCTCCGCTGGTGCTTCGCCCATTCCGATGCCGAGCGCATGGAATCCGCCGTCGACGTGGATCATCTCCCCGGTCGTGAGCGATGCCCAGTCGCTCATCAAGAA
>DASYGU010000199.1:0-5120 GCA_035999355.1 Candidatus Limnocylindria bacterium
CGTCGGGCATTCGCTACCGCGCCGCCATCGAGCAGGTCCTGCGCGAGATGCGGGTCGCCGCCGCCCGCGGCTGATCCGGCGCTTCGGGCGCTGTACGATCGGGGGGATGGCTGACTCGAGCGTGGCGCCGACCGAGCAGAACCCGGCCGAACCGGCACGCGGCCGAACCGAGCCGCTCGATCCCGCGGAGGCGGAGCGCCTATTCCGCGAGGGCGTGGCTCTCTTCAACGGGGCGCGCTACTGGCATGCCCACGAGGCGTGGGAAACGCTGTGGCGGGCGGCGCCCGACGATGAGCGCGACTTTTACCAGGGCCTCATCAAGGTGGCTGCCGGCTTCCTGCACCTTGCCCGTCGCAACCGGCGTGGGGCCAAGAACAAGCTGGGCGAGGGGATCGCTCACCTCGAGCGGTATGGGCCGGTCCACGACGGGATCGGGGTCGGCGAGCTGGTGGGCAAGGCCAAGGAGGTCCTCGCCGATCTCAACGATGGCGCGTCGCCGTATCTCATCGGACCCAGCATCCGGTTCGTGGCCTCCACGTCGGTCGATCGAGACCGATGACGGAGGAGGCAACCCGGCTGGAGCACGATTCCATGGGCGAGGTTGCGGTCCCGGTTGGCGCCAAGTGGGGGGCGACCACCCAGCGGGCGGTCGAGAACTTCCCGATCAGCGGCCAGCGGCTGGACCCATCGGTCATCCATGCCCTGGGCCGGATCAAGGCCGCGGCGGCATCGGTCAATGGTCAGCTGGGCGTCCTGGATACCGATGCGGCTGCCGCCATCGCGGCCGCCGCGGAGGAAGTTGCGGCCGGCGGCTGGGACGACCAGTTCCCGATCGACGTCTTCCAGACCGGCTCGGGGACCTCGTCCAACATGAATGCCAACGAGGTCATCGCCACCCTCGCCGCTGAGCAGTTCGGCCAGCCGGTCCACCCCAACGACCACGTCAACGCCTCGCAGTCGAGCAACGACGTCATCCCGTCGGCCATCCACCTCGCGGCGACCGATGGGGTGGTCAACGACCTCATCCCCGCGCTGACGGAGCTGGCCGAGGCACTGGAGGCCAAGGCCGGTGAGTTCGCCGATGTCGTCAAGTCCGGCCGAACCCACCTCATGGACGCTACGCCGGTGACCCTGGGCCAGGAGTTCGGCGGCTATGCCGCGCAGATCCGCTACGGGATCGAGCGGCTGGAGGCCACCCTGCCCCGGGTCGGCGAGCTGGCCCTCGGCGGGACTGCGGTCGGGACCGGAATCAACGCCCCGGCCGAGTTCGCGCCGGCGGTCATCACGGTCCTGCGCGAGACCACCGGACTGCCGCTGACCGAGGCCCGGAACCATTTCGAGGCCCAGGGCGCCCAGGACGGGCTCGTGGAGCTGAGCGGGCAGCTGCGGACCGTGGCCATCGGTCTGTACAAGATCGCGACCGATATCCGCTGGATGGGCTCGGGCCCGCGCGCCGGCCTGGCCGAGATCCACGTCCCGGACCTGCAGCCCGGAAGCAGCATCATGCCCGGCAAGGTGAACCCGGTCGTGGCCGAGGCGCTGTCCATGGTCTGCGCCCAGGTCATCGGCAACGACGCGGCCATCGCGTTCGGCGGCGCGGCCGGCAACTTCGAGCTGAACATCATGCTGCCCATGCTGGCGCGGAACGTGCTCGAGTCGATCCGGCTGCTGGCGTCCTCTTCCCGCGTGTTCGCGGACCGATGCGTCCGCGGCATCACCGCGGACGTGGCCCGTGCCCGGGAGTTCGCCGAGGGGTCATCGGCGGTGGCGACGGCCTTGAACCCGGTACTCGGCTACGAGGAGGCGGCCAGCATCGCCAAACAGGCCCTGGCCGAGCGGAAGTCCATCCGGGACGTCGTCATCGAGCGCGGGCACGTCGACAACGGCAACCTCACCTTGGAGGCCCTCGACCGCCTTCTCGACGTTGGAGGGATGACCCGCTAGCTGATCGCGGTACCGAGCAGGGTTCCGATCCCATACGTGATCGCCGCCGCGGCCATCCCGAACGCAAGCTGACGGAGACCGGAGCGAATCGCGCCGCGTCCGGTCACGACCGTGATCGAGGCGCCGACGCCGAACAGCGCGAGTCCTGCGAGCACCGCGGAGGCGACGATTGCCGTCGTGCCAGTCAGGAACAGGAATGGGACGACGGGCACGATGGCACCCATGGCGAACAAGGCAAAGGACGTCCCAGCTGCGACCCAGGCTGACCCGCCGAGGCTCTTGGGATCGATGCCCAGCTCCTCACGCGCCATCGTCTCGAGCGCGACCGCGCGGTCCCCGTACACGATGCGGTGCGCGACGTCCCGGGCAACATCCGTCGGGACTCCCTTCGCCTCGTAGATGAGGCGTAGCTCGTTCTCCTCCTCCTCCGGCTCCTCCGCGAGCTCTGCGGCCTCGATGGCGAGCTGGTTGGCGTACAGCTCGCGTGCGCTCTGCACGCTGAGCCACTCTCCGAGCGCCATGGACATCGCGCCGGCCAGCAGCCCGGCGACGCCGGCCACAAGGATGGCTCCCTGGTCACCGCCAGCGCCGGCAACGCCCATGACCAGGCTGAAGTTGCTCACGAGCCCGTCATTTGCGCCGAGGACCGCCGCGCGGAGCGCATTGCCGCCAACCGTCCGGTGGCGGCCCTCGCGAGCAGGCAGGTCCCGTGGTGGAGTGGACTCGGAGTCGGTCGTTTCCGTCATGGTCATCAGGTAGCGGTCACCTTACGTCGCCACGCCGCCATCGGATCTCAATCGGTCTGTGGAAAGTGAAGGCGGTCGGTGCCACGATCGAGCAGACGCGATCGATCGGGAGGATCGCGCTGATCGTCCGCGCCGACATCAGGCCCGGGGCCGGTCGCTTTCATCGATTGTTGGTGACCCTTCGGCAGCGGGGTTGCGCTTGGCGAAGATGGCGTACAGCAGAAACGGCGCGAAGACGACGGCCTCGGCCGCGAGCTGATAGAGCCCTTTCCGCGTGAACAGGTCCTCGTTCGCGGGGGCCGACGGCAGGATGGGGTACACCGGAAACCTGGTGTCGTTGAACGGCCACAGCCACGTAACGCCGGGCCCCTCGCTGAACGTGTCGAGCAGCGAATGGGTGCCGATCGCGATGAACGCGCCGATGGCCACCACCCGGAAGGGCAGCCCGCACGCGCGCGCCAGCAGCCCAACGAGGAGCGAGGTCACGACCGCCACCAGTAGGGAATGGGTGGCTCCCCGATGCCCCAGCGTCACCGAGTCCGGTATTCCCAGGGCGGGAAGCACCGATTGATCGAGGTCGGGAGCCACCGCGATGAACATCAGGAGGACGAAGAAGACGAGGCGTCGAATCCGATGCGTTGGCGGCAATGAATACCGGCCGGCGGCGGCACCGACGAAGACATGACCGATGGTGGACATGAGCCCGGAGTCTACCGGCGGCCGCGATTTCTCGGTCCGACCGGGCAATTCCCACCGTCACTGCGGCCTCGCCCGGACGTGGGACTTACAATCGGCTGGACGCTCGACGAACGGAGATCCTGTGACGGCTACCACCTCTACCTACCGAAATCTGATCGCCGGAGCGTGGGTTGATGCCCGTTCGGGCAGGACCTTCACGTCCACCAGCCCGGCCAACCGGGACGACGTCATCGGTGAGTTCCCGGCCAGTGGGAAGGACGACGTCGACGCGGCGGTCGCGGCCGCCAAGGCCGCCTACCCGGCCTGGTCGATGATGCCGGCCCCCAAGCGGGGCGAGATCCTGTTCAAGGTCGCGCGGATCCTGACCGAGCACAAGGAGGAGCTGTCGCGGCTCCTGACCCGGGAGATGGGCAAGGTGCTGCCCGAGGCGCGCGGCGACGTTCAGGAAGCCATTGACGTGGCGTACTACATGGCCGGCGAGGGGCGCCGCCTGTTCGGCTACACCGTTCCGTCCGAGATGCCCGACAAGTTCGCGATGGCCATCCGCAAGCCGATCGGCGTGGCCGCCATCATCGCGCCCTGGAACTTCCCGATCGCGATCCCGGCCTGGAAGCTCTTCCCGGCGCTGATCTGCGGCAATACGGCGGTCATGAAGCCGGCATCCGACACGCCGGCCTGCATGATCCGATTCGCCGAGCTCCTGCTCGAGGGTGGGATTCCCGAGGGCGTGGTCAACGTCGTGACCGGATCGGGCACCGATGTCGGCCACCCGCTGGTCGATCACCCCGACGTGAAGCTGATCTCGTTCACCGGCCACACCGAGACCGGGGTGGACATCTCATCCCGCGCGGCGAAGACGCTCAAGCGCGTGTCCCTCGAGCTGGGCGGCAAGAACCCCATCGTCATCTGGGACGACGCCGACATCGACCTTGCCCTGGACTCGGTGATCTGGTCCGCCTTCGGCACCTCCGGCCAACGCTGCACGGCCGCCAGCCGGATCGTGGTCCATCGGTCCATTCATGACGACTTCGTCCAGAAGCTCCAGAAGCGGGCAGCCGCGCTGGTCCTTGGGGACGGACTGCTGGAGACGACCGATGTCGGGCCGGTGATCAACGAGAAGGCGGTCGAGCGGATCGACGGCTACGTCGCCATCGGCCAGAAGGAAGCCGAGATGGTCGTCGGTGGCAGCCCGGCTCGCGACGGGGAGCTGGCCAAGGGCTCGTTCTTCACGCCCACGGTGTTCGCCGAGGTCAAGGGCGACGCGCGGATCGCCCAGGAGGAGATCTTCGGCCCGGTGACCGCGGTCATCCCGGTGGACGGCTGGGACGAGGCGGTGCAGGTCGTGAACAGCGTCCAGTACGGCCTGTCCACGTCGCTGTTCACGAACGACGTCAACCTCGCCTTCCGCTCGATTCGCGACTTCGACTCGGGCCAGGGGTATGTCAACCACGGCACCATCGGCGCGGAGGCGCATCTACCGTTCGGAGGAACGAAGGCGACCGGCAACGGCCACCGCGAGATCGGGCAGTCCGCACTCGACTTCTACACCGAGTGGAAGAGCGTCTACATCGACTATTCCGGCAAGCTCCAGCGCGCCCAGATCGACATGGAGTTCGTCGATCAGGACTAGGGCCATCGCCGTCCTGGCGGTTGCGGGGATGGTGATCGCCTGTTCGCCGTCGGCCTCGGAACCTGGTTCGGCGACTCCGTCCGCAATCGCGCAGGCCTCGC
>DASYGU010000254.1:0-9567 GCA_035999355.1 Candidatus Limnocylindria bacterium
CGCGATCGGGTGGCCATTGCCCATCGGCTTGCCCAGCGTGACGATGTCGGGCGTCACGCCGGCCGCGCCGAAGCTCCAGAGACCCTCCCCCGACCGCCCGTGCCCCGACTGCACCTCGTCGGCCACGAACACCACCCCGGCGGCCCGCGCCGCTCCCGCGATCAGCTCGAGGTAGCGGCGGCTGGGCGGCACGATGCCGTCCGCGGTGAACATGCCGTCCAGGTAGAGCGCGGCCGCAGGCACGCCGCGCTCCGCGAGCCGTGCGACCGCGGCGGCCAGCTCCGCGGCGGAGGCCGCGTCCGGGTCGGGGTCGTCGCGATGGGGGCCGCGGTACGGGTTGGGCGCCGGGATGGTTTCGACCGTGGCCGGCTGCTCGCCGCGCGGCCATTCGGAGGTGGACAGGTCGGCGACGGCCGCGGTCAGTCCGTGGTACGACCACTGGCTGACGATGCCGCCGGTCCCGCCGGCGAACGTCGTCGCGAGGCGCCAGGCAAGGTCGTTCGCTTCGCTGCCCGAGTTCACGAACATGACGGTGTCGAGGCCCGGCGGCATGCTGGCCACGAGCCGCTCGGCCAAGACGACCACGGCCTCGTGCAGGTACCGCGTGTTCGAGTTGAGCATCCCGGCCTGGCGGGCGATGGCATCCACCACCACCGGGTGCGCATGGCCGACGACCGGGACGTTGTTGTACGCATCGAGGTATCGCGTGCCATCGGCCTCGTACAACCAGACGCCGTCACCGCGGACGAGGTGGAGCGGCCGGTCATAGGTCAACGGCGAGAGCGCGGAGCCCAGGACTGTGGCGCGTCGGGCCGCCAGCACCGCGCTCGCGATGGCCGGGACCGCCGCCGGTCGGCCCGCCGCATCGGCCAGGCGTCGCCTGGCCACGTCCCACCCCGCCCCCTCGAGCCATTCGAGCAGCTCGTACGCCGGCTCCAGCCAGCCGCGGATGTATGCGTTGTCGGGGTAGTCCGCGGTTCGCCATACCGAGATGAGGACGGTCTGGACCATGCGGGCGGCGAGCATGTCGGCGAGCAGATCGGCCTCCTCGGCCTCGAGTGGCGTCACCTGGACATAGCCGCCGATGGCTGATGCGGCCGCCTCGAACGGGTCGCTCCGGCCCCGGAGCACGGACTGGAGCATTGCCGGCAGGTCGAGGACGAGCGCGGTGTGGGCCATGTCCCCGAAATCGAGAATGCCCGCCACCCGGTCACCGTCCATCAGCAGGTTGTCCAGGGTCAGGTCGTTGTGGATGACCTGCGACCGGAGCGTTGGCAGGGCGGGCGCCACATGCCGGTCGAATCGCTCCAGCGCCCGCTCCACGAGTGCCCGCCGGTCGGGCTCCGCGATGGCGTCGAGATGCGGGCGCAGGGCGTCGAGATGCTTGAGGTCCCAGAGGATGGTCCGGCCCGCGGCCGGGTGGAAGAAGCCCCGCATCGCCCGTGCCAGGCGGGCCGTGGTCCCCCCGATCTCGGCCAGCGCGGTGGGGCTCAGGCTGCTCGGCTCGACATGCTGTCCCGGCAGGAACGGGATCAGCCGGACCTGGTGCTGGCCACCCGAGCGGCCCGGAACCTGGACCACCGCCTGCCCGCTCTCGGCCAGTCGGGCCACCGCCACCGGCAGCGCCGGGTCCATGCGCGCGACATGCCGGACGGCTTCGACCTCCATGTCCACCACGGCGGCGTCCTCGACCTCGTTCGAGATCTTCAGCACCCACCGGCTGCCATCAGCCAACGTCAGGCGGAAGTTCTGGTCGCGCTCGCTCACAAGACGGTCGGCGGTCCCGGCGACGCCGAAGAGGGCGCGGGCCATGGCCACCGCCTCGTCCGTATCGAAGGCCGGTGCCTCCGCGCCGAGGACATTCGCTCGCGCATCCACGAGCCGATCGTACACACTGGCCCGATGCGCGACGACGAGCCGAACTACATCCAGCGCAACCGCGCCGCGTGGGACGGCTGGGCCGCGGAGTACGCCGAGGCGGGCGAGCGGGCATGGGCCCGGACCGAGCCGACCTGGGGCATCTGGGGCGTATCGGAGGCCGATGTCCACCTCCTGCCCGACGATCTCCACGGCAAGGACGTCATCGAGCTGGGCTGCGGGACGGCGTACGTCTCGGCCTGGCTCGCCCGCCGCGGCGCCAGGGTGACCGGGATCGACAACTCACCGGCCCAGCTGGAGACCGCGCGGCGGCTACAGACGGAGCACGGCCTCGACTTTCCCCTCCTGCTCGGCTATGCCGAGCAGGTTCCGCTTCCCGACGCGAGCTTCGACCTGGCCATCTCGGAGTACGGCGCGGCCATCTGGGCCGATCCCTACGCCTGGATCCCGGAGGCCGCGCGCCTCCTCCGTCCGGGTGGCGACCTCATCTTCCTCGGCAACAGCGTGCTGGTCATGCTCTCCGTGCCGGACCTGGAGGCGGACGGGCCGGCAACTGATCGGCTCCTGCGCCCGCAGTTCGAGATGCACCGCTTCGAATGGCCCGACGAGGACAGCGTCGAATTCCACATCTCGCATGGCGACATGATCCGGCTCCTGCGCGACAGCGGGTTCGAGGTCCTCGACCTGGTCGAAATCCGGCCCCCGCTCGACGCAACCACCAACTACCCGAACATCGCGACCATCGAATGGTCGCGCCGCTGGCCGAGCGAGGAGGTCTGGAAGGCGCGCAAGCGCTAGGATCGCGGCATGGGGTGGGACAGCGGATCCCTGGGGCCACCGCTCAGCGACGTGCAGGTCGAGCTGTACACGTCGGGCTACCAGGTGAGCGGACACATGATGACCCGGTTTCACAAGGTCGCCGACATCCTCAACCTGGGCGGCTCCACGCACCTCGCGATCGAGCGGGCGACCGTGGCCGAGTACGCCGATCCGGGTGCCGCGCGCGGGGGCCAGTCGGTCCTGGTGGCCGTCGAGGCGGTCCTGTTCGGGATCAGCTCAGGCGTGGACGACGCCCCGGCCGCGGACATCGTGGTCCAGAAGCGACCGGTCAAGATCCAGGTCGCCTTCCCTCCGTTCTGGCTCATCGGCACGTTCCACGTGCCACAGGGCAGCGAGGCCATGGACGTCCTGAACGTCGCGGATCCATTCCTTTCCCTGACCGATGCGGCGGTGACCTCGGCCGCATTTCCCGGCTTCGACGGCGACGCCCCGATCGTCGCCTTCCAGCGCAAGCTGGCCCAGGTCCTGATCGTGACCGATGACGTGGCCCACGGATCGGGCCTCGAGGACATCATTCCGGAGGACGAGGCGCGCAGCTGGCTGCCGCCCGCCGATCCCGCCTAGGTCACGCCCCCAGCGCCACCAGCAGGCGGCCGGCACTTCGTTCGTCCATCCGTCGGGCCTTGGCCAGGCTGTTCGCCCACCAGGGTGCATTGTCCCGGGTCACGACCTCGATCTCGGGGTCGTTCGTGAGCTCGACGTGGCTTGTCCGATCGGGGAATGCGATCGTGGCCTCCAGCGGAAGCACGGTCCCCAGGGCATCGCGCATCCACTCGCTGAGCTGATCGAGGACGAGGCGCCCGTCGCGTGTCGGATCCGTTCGACACGGGATCCAGCCCAGGCGTCCGCGCGCGTTGTACTCCCACATCCGCCCGCGCTGCCGAAAGTGGCCGTTCCAGCGCCGGACGAGGAGCGCCCGCACTCCCCCCGGTCCGACGAGGAGACCCCGGAGTGCTCCGTCCACGCCCGGGATCTGCGGCGAGAGAATGAGGACGTAGGAGTCGTCGAGCACCGGCTTGAGCAGCCCTTCGAGCGCACGCGCGTCGTTCCTGGCGGCACGGTCCTCGTCGCTCGACCTGAGTCTGGCCAGACCACGGCCACCGGTCGACGGTGTCATCACCTGCACGTCGTTCAGGATCGGCCAGAGAGCCGCCGGCCCGCAATCCGGCGGAACGGGCACCCCACAAGTACTGGGCACGGACCCACTTGCGGGAGCCAGCGCGACCGGGTGTATCCTCACCAACCCTATGGCACGAGCGATGTGGCGGGGCGCCATCCAGTTCGGTCTGGTGACGATCCCGGTCAAGCTCTACCTCGCGACCGAGTCGACCGGCATCGGCTTCAACATGCTGCATGCCAGCTGCCTGAACCGGATCCAGATGAAGATCTACTGCCCGTTCCACGACGAGGTGGTTCCGCGCTCGGAGACCGTCCGCGGCTACGAGTGGAGCAAGGGCCGGTACGTGGTCGTGACCGACGACGACCTCGAGGCCGTGCCGCTCAAGACCGTTCGCTCTATCGAGATCGCGATGTTCGTGGATGCCGGCAAAGAGGCCCACGGCGCGCAGTTCGTGAAGAGCGCCTACTACCTCGAGCCCGATCCCGTCGGCAAGAAGGCGTTCTTCCTGCTCCGCCAGGTTCTGGCCGATGAAGGCAAGACCGCTCTCTGCAAGGTGGTCATGAAGGACCGCGAGCAGCTCGCGGCCATCAACCCGTACTCCGAGTCGATGCTCCTCACCACCCTCCATTGGCCTGACGAGATCCGGTCGGTCGAGGAGCTGGCGGTGGACAGCAGCGGGATCGAGATCAAGCCGTCGGAGCGGAAGATGGCCGAGCAGCTCATTGCCTCGATGACCGGCGAGTTCGACGCCGAGGAGTACCGCGACGAATACCGGCAGGCGCTGATGGGCGTCATCGAGTCCAAGGTCGCCGGCGAGGAGCCGACGCCGATCAAGGCCACCGAGCCGACCAAGATCGGCGACCTGATGGCCGCCCTGGAGGCCAGCGTCGCGGCCGCCCGCGAAGCGCGCCGCGATGCCGCGGCCGGGGATGCCGAGCCCGAAGCCAAGCCGACACCGGCTCGCCGAAGCCGCGCGAAGAAGTCGGCCGAGGCTGACCAGCCTCCCCAGACCCGGCGGCGCAAGACCGCCTGAGCGGCCGCATGCCGGCCGAACAGCTCCCGCTGCCCACCACGCCCGGCGAGTCTCCGCGTCTGCGGTTGCCCGATCGGATCAGCCCCATGCAGCCGGGCGAGGTCGATGCACCGTTCGACGATCAGGACTACCTGTTCGAGCCGTGGTGGCCCGGTGTTCGCGCGATCGCATTCTCCGAGCGCGGGCGGGTCCGGTTGCAGGTGGCCGGGCTGGCAGACGGCGACGCCGCGTTCCCCGAGCTGGCGGACCTCCCGGGCCAGCTGGCCGAGGACGGCGTGGCGGTCGAGGGGACGCTGTTGGTCCTCGATGGCGAGGGCCGTCCCGATGGCGACCTCCTCCGGGCGCGCCTGAGCGGCGGGGAGCCGAGAGCCGGCCGAGCGGCGTATGTCGCGGCCGACCTTCTGTGGGCGGGCGGCGAGCCGGTCACGAAGCGGACGTTCCGGGTGCGTCGGGACTGGCTGACCACGCTCCTCGCGCCCGGAGACCGGATCACGGTCGGCCACGGCTACGTGGGGGATGGGACACTGGTGGCCGAGGCGCTGGCGCGACTCGGGATCGACGGCCTCTCGGCGCGTCGACTGTCAACGCGCTACCGCGCCGGAGCGGCGGGCGATGCATGGCTGCGAATGCCGGTTACGCCGGCCGAGCCGCGGCCCCGGCCGACCCTCGCCCTCCTCCTCCGCCTCCCGCTGGACGAGCCTCAGTCGTAGCGGGCGGTCAACCCGCGCGCGGCAGTCGCCACCGCGTCACGGAGCTCGGCCGGCTCCAGCACCTCCACCTGATCGCCCCAGGACAGGACCCAGGGCCGGATCTCGACGATTCCCGCCACCCGCACCGTGAGCTCGACGCCGCCGTCCTCCAGGTCGGCCAGGCTCTGCGACCGGTGCCAGATCGTCTCCCGGACCCGGCGCGCGACCCCCGCATCGAACCGCAGGCGCACGTCGACCGGTGGCGTCGTGTCGGACGACCAGATGCCCCACGAATTGGCGAGGAACTGGTCCGGGTCGAAGTCGTCGGGAATCTCGTATCGGTCCAGGGTCAGGATCGCCTGTCGGATGCGCTCGATCTTGTAGGTCCGCATCGCGCCCGCCGTTTCGTCGTGGCCGATGAGGTAGATGCTCCGACCGGCGGCGAACGGCTCGAGGAGGTACGGGCGGACACGCGTCTGGCGTGGCTCGCCGCTCCCGGGCTCGTACGTGATCTCGACCACCCGGCCTTCCGCCCAGCCACGGGCGACACTGTTGAAGATCGCCGTGAACGGCTCGTTCGAGTCCTGCTCCCCGACCGCAAGCATCGTGGCGGTCACGTGGCGGGCGATGGGCTGCGGAAGCTCGGACGCGATCTTGGTGAAGGCGCTGATGACTGCCTGATCCGACTCGTCCGACCACTGCGCGATGAGACGGGAGGCCAGGAAGAGGACGATGCCTTCCGGCACGGTCAGCTGGAGCGGCGGCAGGAAGTACTTCCGCTCGATCCCGTACCGGCCGCGCCCGGCCTGAAAGATGGGCACCGCCAGCTCGTCCTCCAGCGCCTTCAGGTCGCGGTAGACGGTCCGGACGTTCATGCCGGTCAGGCGCGCGATGTCGGCCACGGCCACGCCCTGGTCGCCGCTGCCCCGGGTGTACAGGATCGTGATCACCGACAGCAGCCGCGCCAGGCGGTCGCGCTTGCGCCCCGAGCCGGTCGGTCCCTCGGCCGGCTCGTCATCGAACGCCGCGCCGTCGTACGGCTCCTCGTCCAGCGGGTCCGGCTCGGTCAGCCTGTCGTTCACCGCCGACAGTCTAGGAGCCGCTCGGGCTCGCGGACGGGTCCGGCGCCTCGCTCGCCCCGGGGCTGGTGGACGGCGCCGGGCTGGGGGTCGGCGGCGGCTCGCCCGGGAGCAGGGCCAGGAGCGCCTGGTTAAGGTCGCTGCTGACCCCGATCATCAGGAACACGACGTCGTCCACGGCCCAGGTATAGACCTGCGTGCCGGGAAGGGTCGCGTTGTCGGACGGGCGAACCCATACCCAGTGGCCGCCCACCTCCGTCAGCTCCCATGGCTCGGGGTCGAGGCCCGAGATGCCCACGTACCGACCGGCCGTGGCCAGGTAGGGCTCCAGCTCCTCGGTGGTGATCGGCCCGTCGACCCGCATCGCATACAGGCTCAGCCGCGGCTCCCGGATGAACGCGATGACGAGGGCCTGGAACCGGGCGCCCAGCTCCCCATAGGCGGTCTGGCCGATGTCGCCGGGCGTGATCGCGTAGTCGGTGATCGCCGGCTTCACGACCACGAGGCCGGTCACCTCGTCCGGGATGAGCGCGGACAGGGCGGGATCGGCCTCGTTCGAGAAGCGAGGGGTCGGCTGCGGCGTGGGGGTGGGCGACGGGGTCGGACCGAGAGAGGCGCTCGGCGACGTGGTCGGCGATGGTGAGGTGGCGCAGGCCACGGCCGCGATCATCACGATGGCAGCCGTCCACAGACCGCGCCCGCGGAGGACGGTCCGCGGCGCAGGGCGCAGCGGAGCGCGGCGTCGGTCGTGCATTTGGGGGGCCGAGGATAACCCGATCCGCGGCGGACCGGGCGCGAGGTCAGGCTGCGGTGGTCTTCGTTCGGCGGGTGTCGCTTCGACGACGTCGCTGCTCGACGCCGGCCGCCGCCGGTCGCGGCTTCGGCGGCTTCGCGTCCGCGAGTTTGGCGGCTTCTCCGGGGACGACTACCCGATCGCCGCCAACCTGCTTGCCGGCATACAGCGCGGCATCGGCCGCCGCGATGAGGGCGTCCTTGGTTGCGCCATGGTCGGGGAAGAGGGCGACGCCGATCGTGATCGTGACCGGGGCCGCGCCGCGCTCGAGCGAGACGGCAGACACCATCCGCCGCGCGCGCTCGGCTACACGCTGGGCAGCAGCCAGATCGACGCCCGACAGGACGACGGTGAACTCGTCGCCACCGTAGCGGTACACGTGGTCGTCGCTGCGGGTCGCGGCGTACAGGGCCTCGCCAACCGCGTGGAGGAGCGCGTCACCGGCCGGGTGGCCGAATCGGTCGTTGTAGGTCTTGAAGCGGTCGAGGTCCATCATCAGCAGGGCCAGCTGCCCGGCCTCCGGCGGGGCGTTCACCGCCGCATCGGTGGCCTCGGTCAGGTCGCGCTGGAAGGCTCCGTGGTTGCCCAGCCCGGTCAGGGCATCCGTTTCGGCCCGCATGCTCATGGCGTGGTGCTCATCGGCGTTGCGCAGGGCGACGGCCGCCTGGGCGGCGAACAGCTGGACGAGCTCGAAATCGGTCTCGCTGAAGTAGACGTCCTCGCCACCCACCCGGCTCACGTTCATCGAGCCGATCACCTCGCCGTCGCTGATGAGCGGGACGACGATGAGCGCCTCTTGGTCATTCGGAGTACCGGGGATCTGGAGCGCCCGCGGATCGGCCAGGGCGTCATTGGCCAGGACCGCCTCGGCGTGCTGGACCACCCAGCCCATCAGGCCGCGGCCGAACGGGATGATGTAGCGCGCGACCTCCTCCGCATGCTCCTCGCGGGTCAGCACCGGGACGAGGACCTGCTTCACGCCGTCGGCGCGGTAGATGGACAGGTTGTCGTAGTGGACCACCGCCTTCAGGCCGTCGGCGACGACCTCGAGGATGTCCTCCTGCTCGAGGGTGCCCATGACCCGGGTGCTGACGTCCAGCAGCCGTCGCTGCGAGTCGAGCTGGCGGGCGAGCTGGCTGGACTGCTCCTCCAGGCGCCGATAGCTGCGCGCGTTGACCAGGGCCTGGGCCGCATAGCCGGCGAAGATCATCATCGTCTGCTGGTCATCGGTCGAGAACTGGTTGACGCCCAGCTTGGACAGGGCGATCACGCCCACTGATCGGCCTTCGTAGACCATGGGCACGACTAGCATCGACTCCTCGATCTCCTCGGTGCCGTCGATCGTGTGCCCGCGCTGGTCGTTCAGCGCGTCATTGCTGAGGATGGGCTGCGCGTTGGCCGCCACCCAGCCGGTGAACGAGCCGGGGCCGATGTCCACCCGGAGCAGGTCGCGGAAGTCACCGTCGCCCAGCAGCCGGTCGGTGAACGCGATCGGCTCGCAGGTGCCGTGCTCCCAGTCCACGGTGTAGATCCGGATGTCGTGGAACGCGGCCAGGGTGCTCGCCTCGGCCACGATCGCGTCGGCGATGGCCTGGACGTCCGTCAGCCGGTTCAATCGGGCCGACAGGTCGTGAATGGACCGCATGCGCGCCGCCTGCTCGGCGGTCGACCGGTACAGGCGGGCGTTGCTGATCGCGACCGCCGCCTGGTTGGCGAATGCCTGGGCCAGGGCCAGCTCGTCATCCGGCCACTCCCGATCGCGGGAGTGGTACAGGCCGATCACCCCGACCGCGCGGTCATGGCTCACGAGAGGCACGAGGCACGCGGTCTTGACGCCCTCGTCGCGGTAGATGTCGGACAGGATGCCGACAGCCGGATCGGTGTCGACGTGGCGGGCCACGAAGGTCCGGCGCTCGCGAACGGCCAGCGTCCCGAGCGAGGGGCTGTTGAGGGTCAGCTGCGCGATGGTGGCCTGGAAGGCAGGGCTGATCCCGCGCTCCGCGGCGAGGTCGAATGGATGCTCCCGTTCGTCGTTGATCATCCACAGGCCCACCCGGTCCGCGTCGAACAGGCCACGGGTCCGATCCGCGATGTCGCTGAGCACGGCGCCCAGCTCGAGCTGGCCTGTGAGCTCC
>DASYGU010000264.1:0-2997 GCA_035999355.1 Candidatus Limnocylindria bacterium
TGGGACCGCTTCCCGCCGGCGCCCGGTCCGCGGCGGTCGGGCCGGGTAGGATCGGACCATGGCGAGCGGACGTGCCCGATGAGCGGATCGGTGCTCCTGGCCCATGGCGACGACGCGTACACGATCGACCGCGCAGTCGCCGCGTTCGGCGAGCGGGCCGGCGTTGCCGATCTCGTCGTCCTGACCCCGGAGCGGACCCCGGACGAGGCCCTCCTGCAGCGGGCGGCGGTCGAGGTGGCCAGCGTCGGCCTGTTCGGGGCTCACGCCGTGGTCCTCCGGCAGCCACTGCGGGCGGCCGGCACATCGGGATCTGCCGCTGACCGCTTGATCGCGCTGGTGGAGGGCGTCCCGGACGGAGCGGTGCTGGCCCTCGCCGAGCTGCGACCGTCGCGCGACGTCGGCCGGCCGCCGGCCCTTCTGTCGCGGCTCGAGGCCGCGGTGCGGGCCGCCGACGGCGAGGTGCTGGTCTGTCCGGCGCCGCGCCGGGACGAGCTGCGCGGATGGGTCACCGCTCACGCGTCGGAGCTCGGGATCGAGATCCGCCCACCGGCGGCGGCCGCCCTGGCCCAGCGGGTCGGCGGGGTGTGGGAGAACGACATCGAGCGCAGCGAGCAGACACGGGTTGCCGATGGCGAGCTCCGCAAGCTCGCGATCGCGGTCGAGGATCGACCGATCGAGGTCGCCGATGTCGAGGCGCTCGTCACGGACGTGCGGCCGCCATCGGTCAATGCCATCGCCAACGCGGTCGAGCGACGGGATGGCCGGAAGGCGGCGGAAGCGCTGCAGCGGGCCCTGGACGAAGGCGAGCCGGTCCTGAAGATCATGGCCGCCCTGGAGAACCGGCTGGTCGATCTCATCGTGGCGCGCGACCTGATCAGCCGAGGGGCGACCGCGGCCGAGATGACGAAGCGACTGCGGCCCGGAAACCCGGCGGCGGCCGAACGGACGGCAACCGCGGCGCGGCGGTACAGCGGGGACGAGCTGGATGCGATGCTGGCCGGCCTGTTCGAGGCCGATCTCGCTCTCAAGTCGAATGCGATGGAACCGGAGGCCGCGCTGGCGGCGTGGTTGGGCGAGTTCGTGCTGGGCGCCGCCCGGGTGGGCGGCTAGCCGGATCGGTTCAGGCGGCTCCGGCGCGGAGGACGCGGTCGCTCTCGATCGCGAATGTGCATCGCGCGTTCGAGAGGCCGAGGATCCCGATCAGCTGGTGGTCGATGTACAGCTGCTTGCATGGAAGGCACAGGGCACCCGGGAGCGCGAAGAAGAGGCGCTCCTCGATGCTCTCGTCGCGGAAGGACGTGTCGAACACCGAGGTGAGCAGCCCGCCACCGCAGTAGCGGCAGGTCTCGACCGCGGTGATGTCGCGCTTCCGAGTCGTGGTCATGGGGGCGAGAATGGCCGCCGCCGGGCCAGCCCTCAATAGGACCCCCGTACGCCAGGCTGGTACCCGCCTTATGACCGAACGCGGGGTCGGGGTGGTGCGTGCACGCTCCACGCGATGCGTCGGACTGGTACTCCCGGGGTACCTCCGGCGCGGCTCAGACCAGGCGGACGACAGCCGGGGCGGCGCTCCACAGCTTCTCGAGGTCGTATCGCTCGCGCTCGTCGGGGGTGAACAGGTGGACGATAACGTCGTTGAAGTCGAGCAGGACCCAGCGCGTCCCCGATCGACCTTCGACCCCGAGCGGCCGCACGCCCTGCGCGCGCAGCTCCTCCACCAGCGCGCCGGCGAGCGCCGACACCTGCCGGTCGGAGCGGCCGGTCGCGATCACGAAATAGTCGGCCAGGGAGGTCAGGTCACCGGTCCGCAGCATGACGACGTCGCTTCCCTTGTGATCTGACACGATCTCGACGATCCGGTGCGCGAGCTGCGCAGGGTCCAGCTCAGCATGCATGGGTGTCACGTTCGCGTTCGGTTCCTGCAGGATCGTCCTCCGGTGCCTCGTGTCAGCGTCGGTACAGGCCGCGTTCGAGGATCAGCTCCTCGACCGCCCGCGGGACAAGGTACCGGATGGCGCGACCGGCCGCCACGCGGCGTCGGACGTGGCTCGCGCTGATGTCGAGCGCTGGTCCACTCAGGAGGTGGATACGAGCCGCCGATCGCCCGTACCGAGCGGCGAGATCCGCTCGCGACGGCAGCGGCGTGCCGGGTCGCGGACCCACCGCCCAGATGGCGAGCTCGAGCAGGCGCTCCGGTTCACGCCACGACGGAATCTGGGCCAGGCTGTCCGCGGCCATGATCAGGACGAGATCGGCGTCGGCGTGACGGGCCTTCAGCTCGACCAGGGTGTCGACCGTGTACGAGGGACCCTCCCGCTCCATTTCGACCAGTGACACGTCCAGGCGCGGGTCGTTGGCCACCGCCAGTCGGGTCATCAAGATCCGATCCGCCGCATGGCTGATCGCGCGGCGGCGCTTGTGCGGCGGCGCGGCGGCCGGCACCAGGAACACCTTGGCCAACCCGAGCGCATCGGCTGCCAGGGTGGCCAGCCACAGGTGCCCCACGTGGGGCGGATCGAACGTGCCGCCCAGGATCCCGATCCGTTCGGGGGCGGCGGCCCGGCGGACGGGACGCGGCCGGGTGGACTCCACCGGCCGCACGACCGGGACAAGCCGCGAGGCACCGCGGGTCGACGGTGGGCTGGCCTTCATTCTTCGTCGCCCCACTCAAGCTCCTGGGCGCCAATCCGTACCAGCGTTCCGTCGCGGGCGCCCTGCCGGCGGAGCTCGGCGTCGACGCCCATCCGTTCCAGGCGGCGCTGGAAGCGGTCCCTCGACTCCTCGTTCGTGAAGTCAGTGCGAGCGGCCGACCGCTCGATCGACCGCCCTCGCACCCGCAGACCATCGGCCTCGACGAGGACCTCCCAGCCGTCCGCGGTTGGGTCGAACCGATGGAGACGACGGGCCGGGGCGGGCGGGCTGGCTTCCTCGTGCCGATCGGCCTCCTCCAACGCCGCGGCAAGCGCGACCAGGAGGCGATCAATCCCGCTCCCGTCA
>DASYGU010000268.1:0-15755 GCA_035999355.1 Candidatus Limnocylindria bacterium
GCGCTGTTGTCCACGCTGTCACGCGCTGCGCAGCCGTTCCACAGGCCCAGCGGGTCGGTGGTGCCGCCCTCGCGCAGGGTGACGATCACCCAGCGGATGTCGTAGGCGCGGACGACTTCCTCGATTACCGCGTAAGGATCGAACGGAGCGGGCACGCCGGGATTTCCGGTCAGGTGCCACAGGGACGATGGGTCACCGTACAGGACCGGGTCATCGGTCAGGCCAGCCTCCTCCAGGTAGGCGGCGGCCGCCTGCTCACGGCCGTGGGAGTAGTCCCACAGGTCGAACAGCGTGATTGAGCCGATGACCGACAGGACGACGGCGCCACCGAGGGCAACGACCTCCACGAACCGATGGGTCGGCGGGCGTCGGAGGAAGGCCCACCATCGGCCCAGCGCGGTGAGCACCGGGCCGGTGGAGGCGACCGCCATGGGTAGCGCGAATGGCAGCCAAGCCGCCGCGGAGTGGTAGTACGCCCCATGCGGGGCATGGAAGGTGAACACCGCCCCCATGGTGAAGAACATCACGAGCCAGTAGACGGTGAATGGCGCGCGGTCCGGGCGGCGACGCTCGCGCCACAGGCCGGCGAAGAAGAGGAAGCCGAAGATCCCGCCAAGGAGGACGACCGACCTCCAGACGAGCTCCCACCAGGTCGAAAGCTTGGAGCCGATGATGTTGGCCCATCCCCAGGCGAGGTAGCTCGCCGGGGTGGGGTTCGCGCTGATCGAAAACTGCTCGTTGTAGCTCGTGATCCACAGGGTGTGGCCGCCCGCTGAGGGGAACGCCGAGCCGAACGTCGCCATGTTGCGGGCAAGCCACGGTGCCATCACCACCAGCCCAGCCACCCCGGCCAGCAGCAGGGCCGCGACGCCCATCCGGCGCGCGCCGCCACCGGTCCACGGTCCCATCCCACGGTCCACCAACCAGGCGGTCAGCGGGGCCATGCCCAGCAGGAGTCCGTCCACCCGGGCGAGCGTCGCCAGCCCAACGGCCGCGCCCGAGATCACGAGCCACCACGTCGCGCGGCCGGGCCGAGTGGCACGGATGGCGGCCCAGAGGGCGACCGCGCCGGCCGCGCCGAACACGGCGAAGTTGTCGACGGTGGGATACATGATCAGGAGCGGCCCGGCGAACACGGCCAGCAGGGCGGCCAGGATCGCCACCCGCCGCGACTCGTACAGGTCGAGCCCGACCAGGTACGTGAACGGCACGAGCGCCACGCCCAGCGCGATGATCGGAACCTGGCCGGCGCGCAGGTCCGGCCCGAGGAGGGCCATCCCGGCCGCGGCCACGATCGAGGTCAGCGGCATCCAGTGCCCGTTGCTCGGGACGGGCAGCATGGGATCGGCCGGGAGGCTGCCGCCCACCTCGAGGAACGACCACAAGACGGGCGCGCTGAAGCCGTGGCCGGTCGCGAGCTGTTCCGCGACCATGGCGTAGTAGGCTGGATCGGTATAGGGGGAGTAGTCGACCAGGACAGCGGCCGCGATCCGCGCGATCAGCGCCGCCGCGGTCAGCAGCAGCAGGTCGGAGCCGCGGGGCCGAATCATGGGCGTGGCGCGCGCGACATCGCGGGTGAGTCTATCGTGGCATGGCGGCCCACACGGCCTGCCATCCCTGCCCCTCGCCGCGCTTCTCGGGACCGCCGCCGCGCTCAGCCTGTGGTCGATCATCCCCCTCGTCGAGGCGGTGTTCACCGGCTACTACGCCTTTGACTGGGAGATCTTCTCGGTCGCCGCGGAGCGTCTCGCGAACGGGACGCTCTACGACTTCAGCGAGTTCTACGCGTTCCGCTGGTCCCCGGTGGCGGCCTGGATCCTGGGCTTCATCACGCTCATGCCGCTGTGGCTGTGGCAGGTCCTCCACGTCGCGGTCCTGCCACTCCTCCGCTCGTGGTGGCTGGTCGCGGCGTGCCTGATCACGTTCCCGCTCTGGTTCGACATCCAGACCGGCAACCTCATGATCTTCATCGCGGTCACCGGGTTCTGGGCGGTGCGCGGGAACCGGGTGGCGATCGGCCTGTTCCTCGTGCTCACCCTGCTCGTACCGCGCCCGCTCATGCTGCCGCTCGCGGCCTGGATCCTGTGGACGCGACCGGCCTCGCGCATGCCATTCCTGCTGCTGTTCGTGGCGCACGCGACCATCGTGATCGCGAGCGGGTACGCGGCGGAATGGCTCGATGCGCTGTTTCGAGTGGGACCCGAGCTCACGAGCGACTACAACTACGGCCCCTCGCGGGTCATCGGCCTGTGGTGGGTCCCCATCGGTGTCGCATTGGCGGTGTGGCTCACCCGGCGCGGTCGGATCGGTCTGGCCAGCCTGGTCATCAGCCCGTACTGGTTGCCGTACTACTTCCTGATGGTGCTGCTCGAGTTCGCAGCGGGACGTCCGCCTCCACCCGCACCTCAACCGGCAGCGGTCGCGAGCAGAGCAGGTATCCCAGCTGATACGGGATGAACCGGACGCAGGAGCCGATGACCACCGCCACGCCGGCGGCGCTCCAGCTCGCGGATCGCAGGGACCAGCCAACCGCCGCCGCGGTAGCGACGGCGTAGACCACGGGTGACATGCCGAGGAGGCTGAAGGCGCCGCCGACCTCGATCGGGTAGTGGCGGATGTCGCTGGCCAGCGCCGGCAGCCACAGGAAGCCGCCCAATCCGACGGCGGCGGCCGCGGCCACCCATTGGCGACGGGCGACATACACCGCGACGAAGAGGATCGGGAACAGCTTCAGGCTGGCGGCCACGCCGATCGCACCCGGGCCCCAGCGCCGTTCCAGCCCCGCGTACAGCAGCGCGATCACGGCGGGCTGGACATTCCCCCCCAGCGCGGCCACCAGGAGCGGCGGGGCGACGAGGAAGGCGACCGATCGCTCGCGCCAACCCAGGGCCAGGAACGCCGAAACCGGGAAGATCCAGGCAGCGAGCATCACGAGCGTCCAGCCCATGGCGACGTACTCCTCGGGAAGGTACGTCAGCGGAATCCAGGCATACGCGAACCACGGCGCATATCGATACACCTCCGCCGCGTCCTGGCTGATGGTGGCCGAATAGAGCTCCTCCCCGGCTCGGAGCCGCTCCGCCGCCATCCAGTACGCCTGACCGTCCGTCCAGAACAGAGCGCCATGGATGCTCATCAGCGCGAACGCGATCCCGAGTCCAAGGGCAGCGGCCTGCAGCGCCCTCTGTGTTCGCGGGTTTTCGACGCTGAACCCGAACATGGCGGGAGTCTTGGGTGCGCGCGATTCGCCCTCAACGGCCCATTCGTACCGCGGTCCGGCAGACCTCCGGTGATAGCCTCGCCCGGTGCAGCGGTCACGGGTGGGCTGGGGAGTCCTCATCGGTCTGTACCTCGCCCTCGGCATCGCCGGTGCCGTCTACCTGGCGCCGACCACGGTCATCGGCCAGGACCTGGCGACCTACCAACGCGCGGGGGAGCTGCTGTGGTCCGGCGAGAACCCCTACTCGGGGCAGTCGGACCTGGGACAGGAGAACCAGTATCGGTATCCGCCGTTGCTGGCCATGGTCATCCCGGTCCTGGGCTGGCCGCCGCTCTGGTACGGCCTCCTCGCGGTGGCAACCGCGGCCACGATCTGGCTGTGGTACCGGACGGCGGGACTGCCCGGCCTCCTGGTCCCGGCCCTCCTGGTCGGGGCGTGGGGTCAGCAGCTGCTGAATGGAAACTCGCAGGCGATCGTGGTCTGGCTGCTGGCCATAACGCCATTGGTCGGTGGGCCACGTTCGGGCTGGCGGGGGTCCATGGCGCTCGGACCGATCGCGCTCGCGGTCGCCACCATGCTGAAGATCCACCCGGTCATCGGCCTGGTCTGGTTTGCTGGCCGTCGCGACTGGCGTGCGATCGGTGTGTACGCGGCCGCCTGTGCCGTCCTCCTGCTGATCCAGCTTCCGTGGTTCGGCGACTTCATCGACTACTACCTGAACGACCCGGCTGCCGCCGAGACCATCCCCGGCATGAGCCTGCGCGCCATCCACCCGGCCGTGTGGATCGTCGGCTTCCTGGTTGTGCTCGCCCTGGCGTGGCGCTACGCCGGCACGCGGTACGGGTGGCTGCTGGCCACCATCGCCCAGCTGGTGGCCCTGCCGCGGGTCCTCCTCGTCAACCTGGCGCTGCTGCTTGCGGCGCCGCTGCCCCCTCGTCAGCGCGATGAGGGAGCCGGAACCAGCCCACCTTCGACGTGAACGTCAGAGGCAGGTGATCTCGCCACCATGAGCGGGAAGGGAGTGGATCGGCCAGGAGAATCAGCAGGTAGTACGGGAGCCAGTAGGGCTGGATGAGAAGCCCGGCCAGGGCGGGTCGGCGTGCCCGGAAGGCCCACAGCGCCAGCGGAATGGCGAGCAGGAGCCATGTGGGACCGATGATCGCGGAGGGGGCGACGTTGAACACGCTTCCGATTTCCTCTCCGCCGGTCGAAATGAGCGCCTGCATCCAGTCGTCGAGGTACCCGGACGCGACGACCAGACCGAGGTGGACGAGGAACAGGACACCAAACGGGATCCGCCAACGGGGTTCCTTCCACAGTATCCAGATGACGATCGGCACCATCAACGGACGGGGGATGAGAAGGGCGAGAACGAGGAACGCGCCGACAGCCCACCACCGACCGCGAAGAGCCCAGAACGCGGCCACAGCGACGGGAACCATGAGGCTCCCGGCATGGATCGCGAACCAGAGCGGATATGAGGCGAGCGCAAGGAAGATGAGGCGTCGCGGCAGGGCCAGGAGCGACGCCAGGAGGAGGACGCGCCAGATGGTCTCGCCCAGGGGAGCCAGCGCGACGAACGGCAAGGCCGCCAGGGGCGAGTATCGCCACCCGTACCACGACTCGGCCTGCTCGTAGAGGGTGCCCGTCCAGAACCGTTCGCCGGCCAGCACGTAGGTCTGCCAATCCAGGGCGTCCGAGCCGAGGAGGATCTCCGCGATCTGGAGCGACGCCATGAACACGTTCACCGCGGCGAGGAACCCGATGGCAATGAGAAGCGACCATCGCAGCGCGCCGTCCACAACGGCGGGCATCGATCGAACAGAGGCCAGACCGGTCACGTGTCCACCGGTGTGCGCCACATCGTCCAGGCCAGCGCCAGCAGCCACACCGGAATGAGCGGGAAGACGATCAGGAGCCACGGGTAGGGCGCAAGCCATCGCGGACGGCGACGGAGGACCGGGTCGATCACCACCACCAGCCCCGACAGGTAGTGGATGAAGGAATAGGGCCCGAGCACGATCCCGGCCACGACCGACAGGCCCAGACCGATGTCGCCGCGTCGAACGAAGGCGGCGCCTCCGACGACCGCTGCCGCCACCACGCCCACCACCACGCCGGCCGGCCCGAGCAGGCCGCTGAAGCCGATGTTGGCGGTGAACGTTCGCTCAAGGGGCTCCCGGAAGGTGGCGAGCCAGTCCAACCACAGGTCAGGACCGAATACCAGGATCCCGGCCGCGACGCCCAGGGCCAGAGTGGCGAAGGCAGCTACGGCATCGCGTGGTCGCCGCACGGCCAGCCAAATGGCGAGCGGCAGCAGATGCGGCTTGGGCGCGAGGACGAGCAGCAGCCCGAAGGCCACGCCACCGACGCCGTCGCGTCGCGCCAGGAGGACGGCCAGCACGGCGACCGTGAACACGCTCACGTTGCCCAGGGCCAGGTCATGCCAGATCGGCGGGAAGAAGAGGACCATGCCCGCGATTAGCCATCGCGCGTCCCCGGTCCATCGACGGGCGAGCCCCGCTGCCACCCCCACCACCACGACTGCCTTGATCACGAACCACGCCCAGATCGCGGCCGTCTCGGACAGCGAGGCGAGCGGCGCGAACAGGACCGCGGCCCAGGGCGAGTAGCGGAACAGGTAGGTATCGGTCCAGGAGTAGAGGGTTGCGGGGTCGTCGAGGAGGCGCTGCCCCGCCTGCTGGTAGCAGCACGTGAAGTCGATCGCGAAGTCGCCGCGGGCCGCGATGTAGACGATCACCGCGTCGGCCAGGAGGAATGCGACCGCGGCAAAGATGATCAGGCTGGTGTCCGACAGCCAGGCCCGGCGCAGGGTCTGGCTCAGGCTTCGCCCGCTGACGGTGCGCCCGGTGGAGGCGGTCACCCGGCCATGCTGCCACGCGCCCCACCGGGTGGGGAGCGGCGAAGCGGATGAGTACCTTCGGGTCATCTCGGTGCGTGGAGGCACCGATTAGACTCGCCCACGTGCTGAGGCTCCCCTCCACCGCGGCCGTGTTCGCGGCCGGGCTGGCCGGGATCATGGTCGTCATCGTGCTGGCCAAGGGCCTGACCGATCCGGACTTCTTCACCCACGTCCGGACGGGCCAGCTCATCGTGGACACCGGTCAGGTCCCAACCGCCGATCCGTTCTCGTTCACCTGGTTCGGGCAGCCATGGACCCTCCACGAGTGGCTGAGCGAGGTGCTGATGTACCTCCTGATCAGTGGCCCCGGTGTGATGCTCTCGCTCATCACCTTCGGGCTCATCCCGGGCGCTCTCCTCGCGGTCCTGCTCGTCTCCGTCCTCAAGCGCGGCGTCCCGCTCCGCCCGGCCGCACTCGCCTGCATCCTCGCCGCCTGGGTGTTCATCCCCTACGTCACCATCCGGCCGCAGGCGATCAGTTGGTTACTGATGGCGGTGCTGGTGGCCTTCCTCTGGGGCCTCGATGCGGCCAAACCCCGACGCGCGCTGTGGCTCATCCCCCTGTTCATCCTGTGGGCCAACGTCCACGGCCTGTGGGTGGTCGGCCTGGGCGTTGTGGCGCTCTACGGCCTCTTCACTGTCGCCGGACGCACCCCAATGGCCGGCGCCGGTGGCCGGCAGTGGATCGGCCTGGCCTTCGTCGGCTGCCTGCTGGGGGTCATGCTCACCCCGGCGGGTCCGGCCGGCGTCCTGTACCCCCTCCGCTACATCGATGCCGGGGACTGGGGACTGGCCAACATCCATGAGTGGCAGTCGCCCGACTTCCATGGCGCCGCCCACCTGGGCCTCCTGACCCTGATCCTCACCCTGCTCGCCGTCGGGATCTGGGGAGGCGCGCCCGGCTGGATGAGCGTCCTCACCATCCTGGGCGTCGCCATGAGCCTGATCTCGCTGCGGAATGCCCCGCTCCTTGCCGTGTGGTCAGTCCCGGTGGTCGCCATGGGGCTCGCCGCTCGATGGCCCGCGCGGCTCACCGCCCGCCCGGTCCCCGCCAGCCAGGAGCCCGTCCGTCGAGCAATGGAGGCCATCGCCGCCGTTGCGGTCGTCGTGATCAGCGCGGTCCTCGTCCTGCCCCAGACCCCGGCCGTGCACCTCGAGGAGACGGTGGCGTCCGAATTCCCTGAGGCGGCCATGGAGATCATCCGCGAGGTCAACCCCGATGCCCGTGTCCTGGCCGAGTACGGCTGGGGCGGCTACGTCATCTGGTCCGGTTACGACCACGGCGTTCGCGTCTTTGTCGACGGCCGGAACGACATGTACGACCAGGCCATCCTCGAGGACTACAGCGCCATCCGTGCAGCCGATCCGGGTTGGGAGCAGCTCCTCGCGGAATACGAGGTCGAGGCCATGATCTGGCCGCCGGAGGCGGTGCTGACTCGCGGTCTGCTGGACGGCCCCCTCGCGGACGGGACCGAATGGTGCGAGGTCTTCCGGGACGAGACCCAGATCCTGTATCTCCCCGAATGCCTGCCGGACTGACTCGTGGCGGGCCGTCGCCGGCCCGAATCCCCTGGCTGCTCATCGGTCTGGTCACCCTCGTCGGGTTGGCGGTTCGCGCCATACCGGTCGCGCTGGCGGACTTTCCGGTCAATGACGGCGGGCTGTTCCTGGCCATGACCCGAGCGATCCAGGACGCCGGCTGGGCGCTGCCGGCCACCGTCGCCTGGAACGGGAACGCCCTGCCGTTCGCCTACCCGCCGCTGGCCTTCTACGGGGCGGGTGCGCTCGAGGCCGTGCTCGGGATCGACCTCCTCACGGTATTTCGATGGATGCCCCTGGTCGCGAGCACGCTGATCGTGCCGGCCGTGTTCCTCCTCGGTCGCGCGGTCCTGCGCTCGGACCTGGGTGGCGTGGTCGCCGCCCTCGCGTACGCCCTCGCGCCCGCGTCGTATGTCTGGATGATCCAGGGTGGCGGGATCACCCGATCGCCCGGTCTGCTGCTCGCCGTCCTCGCCGTATGGCAGAGCGTGTTTCTCGTCCGCGAACCGACGCGACGTCGCACCGTGGTGGTCGGGCTGCTCGCCGGCATGACCGCGCTGATCCATCCCGCCGCCGCGCTGTTCGCCGCGATCAGCGGCGTCCTGCTCCTGGTCTTCGAGGGCCGTTCCCGCGAGTCACTCGCCCATGCGACGGCCGCGCTGGGGGTGGCGGCCCTGGTCGCGCTGCCATGGGCCGCGATCGTCATCTCTCGGCACGGGTTCGCCGCCCTGACCGATGTGCCCAGCAACGGGCCCGATCCGGTCACGGCGCTGCTCGCGGTCTTTGCCGGTCGCGTGACCGGCATTCCGTTCGTCAGCCCGCTGGCCCTCGTCGGCGCAGCCCTGGTGGTGCTGGCTCTGCTCCGCCGGCAGTGGTTCCTGCCGCTGTGGTTCGCGGCGTCATTAGTGCTGTCCTACCAGTACGCGATGATCCCATTCGGGATGCTCATCGGCGTGCTCGTAGTCGACCTTGTCGCCCTCCGCGCCAGGGATCACGAGCCGGCCGCCGCAGACAAATCCGTTCGCTGGATTCCTGTGTTCGGCGTCGTGGCCCTCGCGACGTGCTTCGTTATCGAAGGTGTTGGCTCAGCGGCGACCGTCCTTAACCCGAGTGCACCTGTCCATGCCCTGAGTGCCGACCGTCGCCTAGCCATGGCCGAGGTCGCCGCCATGCCAGATGGCACATTCGCCGTGATCACCGGCAGCGAATGGTCGGGCGACCCCGACTCGGAGTGGTTCCCACTCCTCGCGGATCATCCATCCGTGGCCACCGTTCAGGGAGCGGAGTGGCTCGGCCAAGAGGCCTTCGAGGATCAGGTCATCGCCTACCGGGCACTCCAGGCCTGCGTGCCCACGGCGACCAGTTCATGCGTTTCCGAATGGCTCGATCTATGGCCGGCGGACTACCTCTACCTGCCGAACGGCCGGCTGCATGGTCCGAACTCTCCGCCCGACTGCTGCACGGCGTTGCGGGAGGCCCTGCGAACAGACCCCGCGTTCACCGTCATTTACGACGAGTCTGGCGGGACGATCTTCGTCGACAGCGAATTGACACGGAGCGAACCGGCCGCCGTGCGCTAGGGCAGCTCGATCACGGGGTGCCCACGAATGGAAGAATCCGAACGATCGCCGCGCACAGGAGTGCCAATGCGAGACCAAATCCAACCGCGGCCGGTCCAACGTCCCGGTCCGCACGGTTCTTCGTCACGGTCACGCCGCCGGCCATCCGCGGGAGGCTAGCATCAGCGCGGATGGGTTCAATACCGAGATCGTGGGCGGGAAGAGTCGATGGCTGAGCGCCGAATCGCCGTCCTTGGCGCCGGGGCATTGGGGCTGACCGCAGCGCTTCGTCTCACCCAGCGGGGCGACCGCGTCACGCTCTTCGAGCGGGAGCCGGTCCCAGGGGGTCTGGCAGCCGGCTTCCAGCCCGCCGGGTCAGACGGCCCATGGCTCGAGAAGTTCTACCACCACTTGTTCCAGAGCGACCACCACGCCATCGCCTTGATCAACGAGCTGGGCCTGGGCTCGGACCTGAGCTGGCACCGACCTCGGACCGTGGTCCTCCGGGACGGCGCCCTGCACCAGCTTGATTCGCCGATGTCGCTGCTCCGGTTTCGTCCGCTCCCGGTGATGGATCGGATCCGGATGGGTCTCGCGCTGGCGTACCTCAAGACGCTCCGCAGTCCGCGACGGCTCGAGGGGGCGCGTGCGGCTCCATGGATTCGGGGACAGATGGGAGACCGAGCCGCTGAGGTGGTCTGGGACCCCTTGCTGCGAGCGAAGTTCGGCGACGCGGCCGAAACCATCGCCCTCCCCTGGTTCTGGGCACGGGTCCACGATCGGACGACCCGTCTCGGCTACCTCGGTGGTGGGTTCCAGCGGCTGTACAACGAGCTGGCGGATCGGATCGCCGCCGGTGGTGGAGTCCTGCACCTCGGCCGCGACGTCACGCGGATCGAACGTTCGGGCGATCGGCTCTCGGTGACCCACGGCGCCGGCGACGGCGTCGCCACCGAGGAGTTCGACCTCGTCGTGTCGACCCTTCCCACCCGCATCACCGCCCGGCTAACCCCCGAGATGCCGGCTGACTGGCACGAGCGCCACGACCCTGGTGCGGCGCTCGGTGCCCATTGCCTGATCCTCGCCCTGGACCGGCCGCTGACCGACGCGTACTGGATCAACCTCAACGATCCGGGATTTCCGTTTCTGGCCCTGGTGGAGCACACCAACATGCGATCCCCGGCCGAGTACGGCGGGCAGCACCTGATCTATCTCGGGAGCTATCGACCCATGGACGACCCGGTCCTGAAGACCGATGCCGACACGCTTCTGACCGATTGGCTGCCGGCGCTGAAGCGGCTGAACCCCGATGTCGACCGTTCCTGGATCACCGGCGTCTGGGGCTTCGCCGCGCCGTTCGCCCAGCCGATCGTGACGGTCGAGTACGCCAGCCGAATCCCACCGTTCCAGACACCGGTCGCGGGCCTGTGGATCGCCAACATGTTCCAGGTCTATCCCCACGACCGAGGGCAGAATTACTCCATCGACCTCGCCGAGCGCCTGGTAGCCGCCCTGGGATGATGGAGTGCGGCGCTCAATCGGCGAGCTCCACCAGCAGCGTGCGTCCGTTCTCGCGAATCGTCGTCAGTCCTTCATCCGCGGCCAGATCACTGCGGAATGCCTCCTCACCGAGCCCTGCCGAGACGAAGACATGACCAATCCCGTGTTCGACCATCCAGGTCCGTAGACATTCTGCCGAGATCCTGGAGCAACGTTGCAGCTCGTAGTTGAGGAGCTGGGTCTGCTGCCAGACCTCGGCGCCGAGCCATTCCGATCCCTGGGTCAACGTCGGATTCCGAATCCCGCTGATGGCAGGAAACCACTCACCCGGGCCCTCCCCCCACCAGGGACGTCCGGTCAGGACCGCGACCTCGGTGAGACCGCTCGTGCGAAGTTCCTCCATGACCTGTCGGTCTGACCGTGGAATCTGGTCGACCGGCGCCGCCGGATTCAGCGGAACCGAAAGGGCGCCGAACAATGCGACGGCGAACACGGCTCCTGCCAGCGCCTTCCCGGTACGCGGGTTCGCCCGGGCCAGCGGGATGCCAACGCCTTCGATCGCCGCCGCGGCCATCAATGCCAGGGGAACCGTCATGTAGACATCGCTTCCCCGTGGCAGGGCCGCCACGATCGCGAGGAACCACACAGGAAGGATCCAGCGCCCCTGTCGAATCTCGTGGAGCGTCCCGACCAGGCCCAGCAGGAGGAAGACGTCCAGGAGCAGGTGCGCCGCGCCGGTGTACCGCAGGCTGGTCAGCCGGATGAGCAGCGCGCCGAGCCCAAATCTGGTCCCACCCGCGTCCACCAGGATGCCGATCCCGTGTGTCGCGACGACGTTGAGCCACCAGGGCGCCGCGACAACGAGTGCGACGAGGCCGGACGCGACCAGCCACGGAACGGCCGGCAGCCGACGCGCTTCGAAGATGAGAATCACGAGCACGGATAGACCCGCGAAAGCACCAGCCTCGGGGTGCGTCATCACCGCGAGACCCCCGAGTACCCCGGTGAGCACGAGGCGCAGCCAGCCCGGCGATCGGATGAGATGGACCGCACTCGTGACGGCCCCCATCGCGAGGACAAGCCCGAGTCCACGGGTCACGCCGCCGCCAGTGATCAGCCAGTCATACGCGTGCGGGATCAGGGCGAAGGCAAGGGCGGCGATGGCGGGATGACCGGGGAGCCGGAGGGCGCGCGCGAGCGCGTAGAAGACCCCCACCGACGCGACGGCGTACAGGAACGGGAGAACCCGGAACACGACCTCCATCTGGAACATCGCCGTGCCGATTGCCGCGATCGCAACCCCGAGCGGTGGATACACCCATGGGATGCCGGCGTCGTTGAACGACGTCTCGGCCGGAATCGTGAAGCCGGACGCGAGGAGCTCGGATGCCATGACCGAGAACATCCCGCCGTCGTGGAGCGGGAAGTCGGACCCCATGAACGGCACGGCCCGGACCACTCCGCCAAGAATGACCACGAGGAGGAGTGGGAGGGCCGATCGCAACCGGTTAGTCAAGTGTGGGCGCGCACGATCTCGTCAGATACAGGCTTCACCGCAGGTGCATCGGACTGCCGCTGATGCAACCACCGTCGTGACTCGTGAATGACGAGGGGAATGCCGGCGATCATTGGCAACATGAGGTTGCCCCAGTAGATGTCGGGGAGCGGAACGGTCATCGCCAGGCCCAGGAGCAGGAATGACACGTCGTCGCGCTTCGACAGCCACGACGCGAGCAGAAGCAGGAGGCCCGCGACGTAGCCGACCACCACCGGGAGCCCCACGCAGGCCACCGACCACAACGCATACGGGGGGCACGCTGCCTCCGCGTTGCCCAGGGCGACAAGCCAGTCGGCGATCCAGCCTGGGTGGGCAATGGCCAGGAGCAACGCCATCGCCACCGCGACGAGCAGCGGCCCCTTCCACACGCCCTTCGTGCGGATGGCCCACAACACTCCTGCGGCGGGGAAGGCTTTGATGAGGCCACAGAGCAGAGCCGGGATCGCCGACCATCGCGGCCAGAGCCACATGCTGCCCATCGCGGCGGCCACCATGGGCGAGACGTAGCCGCTCTTCAACTCTGAGAAGCCAACCTGGAATGCGGTTGCCGTGATTGCGACGACCGCGATGGCCATGGCCGCCGACATCCGGCCCACCTCGCGGCGGACCATCAGGAGCACGATACCGATCACCACCACGAAGCTGAGCGCGACCCACAGGTAGAAGAACGGCTCGCCCAGGGTGAAGGGAGCAAGAAGGTAGGCACCACTCGGTGGGTAGACGAACCCCAGGCCGTAGATGGCCGCGTCCAGCGGGTACGGCCCGGCGAGCTGCATGTCGGTATACGGCGTCAATCCCGCATACACCCGACGAGCACCCTCGGCGTACGAGATTGCGTCGGCCCACTCCACGTAGACCAACGCGTTGGTGATCGAGATCCGAAGGGACAACGCCCCGATTGCCATGAGGGCGATGAACCCGACGATCTTGATGGGACGGCTTGCGCTGGCCACCGCGATCACCCCGCGGAGGGACGTGCTCAGAACGCTCATCAGTCAGGCAGGGTACGGCCAGCGGAAGGGGAATACGATCCGCCAAATGCACCATTGGCGTACCAGACGTGAGTGGCCGCTCATCCTCGCGATCGCCGTCGCGGCCTGTACGTTCGGTCGCCCGCCCGTGGATGGCGCGGGCCCGGGATCTGCTTCGCCATCGGTCGAGGAGTTTCCGGTCATCCTCGCCGCCGGAGACATTGGTGCCTGCGACTCGAACGGCGACGAAGCCACCGCGGCGCTCCTCGAGGAGCACGATGGGGCGATCCTTGCGCTCGGCGACCTCGCGTACCCGGCCGGTCGGGCCGATGACTTCACGAAGTGCTACGCGCCGTCCTGGGGCCCGGACCGGGACCGCACACACCCGGTGCCCGGCAATCATGAGTACGCGACCCTTCGCGCCAAGCCGTACTACGACTACTTCGGGGCCGCCGCCGGCGACCCCCAGGAGGGGTGGTATGCGTTCGACCTGGCCGAGTGGCATGTCATTGCCCTGAACTCGAACTGCTGGGAAATCGGAGGTTGCAGCGCAGATTCCCGGCAGGCGGAGTGGTTGCGTGCCGATCTCGCCGACCACTCCTCAGCCTGCACGCTCGCCTTTTGGCACCACCCGCGCTGGAGCTCAGGCGAGGTGCACGGATCCGACGGGGCGACGACCACGTTCTGGGAAGTGCTCCACGATGCGGGCGGCGACATCGTCCTCGCCGGCCACGATCACCTGTATGAACGGTTCGAGCCCATGGACCGGGACGGCGTCGCCGAACCCGATGGGATGGTGGAGTTCGTGGTCGGGACCGGCGGAAAGTCCCTCTTTGGGTTCGCGGACATCCTTCCGACCAGCGCCGCCCATGACAACTCGAGCTTTGGCGTCCTGAAGCTCACGCTCCGCCCCGGTGCCTACGACTGGGAGTTCCTCTCCACCTCGGGTACCGGTTTCACCGACGCGGGGACGACCGCCTGCCGCTGAGCCCACCAAAACGCCGCCGAACCAGCCAGCAGGGCTAGCGACGAGGTCCAGACGTTGGGCAGGGCGAGCATGACCCCGATCGGCAGCAGCCAGGCCCGGTCCGTCCGGGCGGCCACCACGATCACCACCACCGCGATCGGCAACCGGACGAGGAACGGCAGGGGAATGACCTGGATCCGCGGATCGGATCCGACGTTGGCCGCGAGCAGCGCGAACCATTCGGCCCACAGCTGGGGCACGGTCAGGACCGATAGGCCCACGATCGCCCCGGTGACGCCGATCCCGACCGCGAACGCGCGCCACTCCCCGCGCAACGGGTGCCACAGGATCCCGATCCCGGGCGTGACCTTGGTGATGAACGGGAACGCCCACGCGCCCGCGCCCCACGGTTGACGCCACACGGCCAAGACCACGGCGCCGGCCAGGAAGACGTGGATGTTGCCGCGCAGGATGTCGTCGATGACGCCGGGAAAGGCGAGCATCCACGGCACGCGCATCCAGAACAGGATCCCGATCGCGAGGCCGGTCCACAGCGCCGCGAACACGGGCCACGGCAGGAGGGTGAACGGGTAGATCAGCTGGGCGAAGGCGGGGGAGTAGACGTACGCCTCGTACTCCAGCCACGGGATGTCGTACAGGCCACCTGACCAGGCGTTCCAGATGCCATAGGCGTCGAACATCGGTCCGTAGTCGGGCACCGGCTCGGCATACGGCACGATCCGGAGCCAGACCGCAGCGATGTAGACCAGCCCTGCAATCGTCAGGCCGTGGCGCAGTGCGGCCCACCGGTCAAAGCGCGCGACATTCCCGTTCGACGCGGACGTCACCCCAGGGCCTCGCTAGCGCCGGTTCTGGGCAATCTCCCAGATGTGGCCGCCGGGGTCGCAGAAGCTGGCGGTTCGGATGCCCCACGGTCGATCCATTGGGCCATTCAGCAGCTCGACCCCCCGCTCGTGGAGGGTCGTGCACATGGCATCCACGTCATCGACCTCGATGGTGAACTGCATGCGCGATCCGGCGTCGGCTGAAGCGACAACCGCCGGCTCGATCAACGAGGTCGCCGCGCTGACCCTGAGCAGGTTGATGACCGTGTTCCCGAAATTGAACACGGCCGAGTCGGCGTCCTCGAACATGACCGGCAGGCCGAAGACCTTGCCGTAGAACGTCCGTGCCGCATCAAGGTCCTCGACGAAAAGGGTGATCGCGTCAATCGCCTTCGGCCATGCCGCCGCCTCCGGGTCTGCCATCGCTACCTCCGAATCACGGGAACAGGTCGGGATTGGGGTCGATCTCGATCCGAGGCTGGCTCATCGGGCCGCCGAGCGGGTAGTCGAGGATTGGCAGCTGCATGCCGGACAACTTGAAGGCGCCGACCAGCAGAACGACCACCAGCACAACCGCCGCGAGGAATCGCATGGGGCCCAGCCTACTCCGGCCTCCCCAGCCCCCGACAGGTTCCTTTGGGCTACCCCGGGTGTCCTGCCCCGATCCGGCCTAC
>DASYGU010000275.1:0-4895 GCA_035999355.1 Candidatus Limnocylindria bacterium
ACGTCGAGGAGGCGGCCGACCTCGGGTCCCGGAGCGAGGTTGAGCTCGCGCATGAGGTCGGAACCGTTGACCGCGAGCTCCCCGACGGTGAGCACGGCCGATCCCTGGAGCGCGGCCACCCGAGCCTCGAGCTCGGCCGCCGCCGCGTCCCGCGCCTCGGGGCCGGCGGACGCCGCGGTGTCCGCCCGGCGCAGGGCGAACAGGTCGGCCATCGGCTGACCGGGACCGACACGGCCGATGAACCGGCGCACGGCGGCATCGGTCCATTCGGGGCCGTACAGGATCATGTGGTGGCGGACCAGGTGGGTGGCCCGCGTGATGTCGGCGCGGGGCAGGGCCAGCGCCTCGAGCCGGTGCTCGACCAGCTGGGCGCCCACGACCTCGTGACCGATGAAGTGGCCGCCGCTGGCGGTCGGGGCCTTGCCCACGTCGTGCAGCAGGCCCGTCAGGCGGAGGAGCGGGTCGTTCGCCGGCAGTGCGTCCGCGGCGCGCAGGGAGTGGTCCAGCGCATCGCCGCCGAGCAGCTTGCCCTGCTCCACGCCGCGCAGGGCGGCCAGTTCGGGAAGGATTTCACCCAGGATTCCGAACCGCTCCATCTGCTCGAACGCGGGCGCCGTGGGCCCATCCCATGCGAGCAGGCGGAACAGCTCGTCCCGAATCCGCTCCCCGGAGAGGCGCGCGACCGTCGGAGCCAGCCGATTCATGGCGGCCTCGGTCGCCGGTTCGATCCTGAGGCCCAGGGTGGTCGCAAACCGCGCGCCGCGGAGAAGGCGCAAGGCGTCCTCGGTGAACCGCCGGTCCGGGTCCCCGACCGCGCGCAGGAGGCCGGCTGCAAGATCTTGGCGGCCGCCGTACGGGTCGACGAGGTGGCCGCGCCCGGCGGCAAGGTCGTCCGCGACCCACGCCATGGCATTGATCGTGAAGTCACGCCGCTGGAGGTCCTCGGCCACGTCGGTCCCCCAGGTGACCTGATCAGGCCGGCGACCATCCGTGTACCCCGACTCCGACCGGTAGGTCGTGACCTCGACCTCCATCGGATCGTCCTCGAGTCGCACGGTGACCGTCCCGAAGATGTTCGTCCAGGTCGTGTCCGGGAACAGCGCGGCCACCGCCTCGGGCGGGGCCGAGGTGGTCAGGTCCCAGTCGCCGGGCTGAAGGCCACGGACCAGGTCCCGGACGCAGCCCCCGACGAGCGCGGCTTCATGCCCGGCTCCGGTCAGGGTTCCGAGCGCGTGGCGCACACCCGTTGGCAGGTCGATGGTCAGGTCGTCCACCGACCCGATCCTGCGTGTTCGGCCTGGCAACGGCAACTTGGTATTGCTATCGGAAATCGTTAGGTGTATATCGGGCCGGCTGAAGCGGCCGGGGCAGGGCTGCGGCCCCGTACCGATAGGAGCTCTGTTGGCCCGACGGCGAGCCTTCCACCACCGAGTCGCGACCATCATGCTGGTGGGGCTCTGCGTTGGACCGTTTGCAGCGCCCCAGCTGGCGCATGCGGGAGACCCCCAGGGTGCCTCTTGGGACGCCGGCCTAGCGATTGGGAGTTCTCCCGGCGCAGTGTCGAACGGGCGGAGGTTGCTGCCGGAGTCCCGACCAGGCCCGCACGCAGAGACAACCGGGCGCGTACTGGTCCAATGGCGACCGCTCGCGACGCAGAGTCAGCGGCTGACACTGATCAACCGGACAGGCGCTGTTGAATATCTTGCCGCGCCGGCACTCGATCATTGGGAGGTCGTCACCCCGTCTGGAGACTTCGACCAGACGCTGGCCGCCCTGCGACGGGATCCAGCCGTGGCGTGGGCGGAGCCGGAGTACCGAAGAAGTCCTTCGGCCGCGCCCGAGGGCGAACCTCTATACCCACAGCAGTGGGGCCTCGAGAACGAAGGACAGGACATCGGTGGATTCCCGGGCGCGCCCAACGTGGACATGAATCTGCCCGAGGCTTGGGAGCTCGGACTGGGGGATCCCTCAGTGACGGTCGCCGTCATTGACACCGGCGTCGACTTCAGCCACCCGGATCTCCAGGGCACGGCGTGGACCAACCCGGGTGAGAGCGGCGGAGGAAAGGAAACGAACGGACTCGACGACGACGCCAACGGCTACATCGACGACGTGAACGGGTGGGATTTCTGCCACGACGACAAGACGGTCTTCGAAGCTGTTGACGGTTGGCACGGCACGGCCATGGCCACGATCATCGGCGGGAGCGCCAATGGCACCGGGATGACGGGCGTCGCCCCCGGCGTGCGGATCATGGCCTTGAAGATCCTGGACGCAAGCGGAGATTGCGGTGTCGCGGCAGAGATCGCGGCCATCCAGTACGCCGTTGACCAGGACGTCAAGATCGCGAACGCGTCGTACGGCGGCGGCGGCTACAGCGAGGCCGAGCGCCTCGCCATCTGGGACGCATCGGGTTCCGGCATGCTGTTTGTGGCGGCGGCCGGCAACGAGGGGGCCGACCTGGAGATTGAGCCGAGCTACCCAGCCGCATACGACATCGACAACCTGATTGCCGTGGCCGCGGTGCACAACGAGGGGATGCTGTCGGGCTGTGGCGGCGGAGCCTGCTCGAATTATGGCCTGAACGTCGACATCGCCGCCCCCGGAGAGTCGATCCTCGTCGGCGCGACGTTGAACCAGCCCGACCCGCACGTCTGGGCGCTGGTCTCGGGCACCTCACCCGCCGCCGCGAACGTCTCGGGGGTCGCGGCGCTCATCGGCTCGGTCCGACCGGAGCTCTTCACCGGCGACCTGCTGAAGGTCCAGCTCCTGAAGACCGGCAAGCCCGTCCCGTGGACCCGCGGCCTGACGGCCAGTGGCCGGATCCCCGATGCGCGCGCGGCTCTCATCGCTTCACCAGACATCGTGCGGCTGAGCGGCCCGAATCGTTATGCGACCGCGGCCGAGATCTCGGCATCGACCTACTTCCGCTATCCGCCGTTCGTCCTCGTGGCCAACGGATCCGGGTTCCCCGATGCGTTGGCCGGCGGTGCGGTTGGCGCCCAGTTCGGCTATCCGGTGCTGCTCGTCAAGCCCGGGAGCATCCCTCCGGAGACTGCGGCCGAGCTCACGCGCCTGCGGCCCCTGAACATCGCGGTCCTCGGTGGCACCGGCGTGGTGTCCGGGGCGGTCGAGGCGCAACTCGAGGCGTTCGTCGAACCGGGGGGCAGCGTGATCCGGCTCGCGGGTGCCGATCGGTTCGAGACGTCGGTCGCGATCTCCCAGGGCTTCGACCCCGGCGTGACGGCAGTGTTCGTCGCCACAGGCATGGACTTTCCCGATGCGCTCGGCGCTGCGCCGCCTGCCGCCCTCCTGGGCGGACCGCTTCTCCTGGTCAGGAAGGATTCGATCCCGCCGGTAGTCGCATTCGAGCTGGACCGATTGGCTCCCTCGTACATCTACGTCCTCGGCGGGACAGGGGTCGTCTCCCAATCCGTCGAGGGCACCCTCTGGTCGTTCACCAATCAAGGCACCGTGTTCCGGCGGGCGGGGAGCAACCGCTACGAGACCGCCGTCAGCATCTCGCAGGGCTTCTATCCGCCCGAGACGGGAACGGTCTTCGTCGCCACTGGGCTGAACTTTCCCGACGCACTTGCCGGCGGATCCGCGGGGGGAGCCTTCCTCGGGCCGCTCCTGCTCGTCCCAGGCACCAGCGTGCCGGCCGCGGTGGAGACGGAGCTCCAGCGTCTCAACCCCTCCCGAGTGTTCATTCTTGGAGGGACGGCTGTCGTCTCAGACAGCGTGATCACCGAGATCGAAAACCTGTTCCCCTGAGGCTGCCCCGGTCGCCCGTCCTAGTTGCGGGCGGGCTCGTCCACGAACAGGAACGTCCGCCACGCGTCGTTGCGCTCGTCGGACAGGTAAGAGCCGTACAGGTAGCGCGCATCCGCCCGCGGCGCGCGCGGCTCGCGACCCAGATACATGTGGGCCTCGGCCAGGGTCTTCGACCCCTTCCTATGGTTGCACCGGCGGCAGGCCGCCACGAGGTTCTCCCATTCGTGCTTGCCGCCACGGTGACGCGGCACGACATGGTCGATGGTGAGGTCGTGGGTCACCATCCCGCAGTACTGGCAGGTGTGACGGTCGCGGGCGAACACCTCGCGCCGGCTGAGCTTCACCCGGGGCTGCGGCCGCTTGACGAGGTACACGAGCCGGATGACCGACGGCGCCTCGTACGCGCGGGTTGGGGTGTGAATGACCTGATGGTTGCGGGCGATCAGCTCAGCCTTCTCGGCCCCGAGCAGCCGGAACGCCCGCCTGATGTCGCAGACGTTGAGGGCTTCGTAGTTCTGATTGAGCACCAGGACCGGCGCGTTGATCAATCTCCGCCTCCAGTGGCCGCGATCATAGCCGAGCGTACAATGCGGGCCTCATGACGACCACCGAACGACCCCCGCAGACCTCGACCTGGGCGACCAAGGTCGGGCTGGCCCGCATGCTCGCCGGCGGCGTGATCATGGACGTCGTCACCGCCGACCACGCCCGCATCGCCGAGGAGGCGGGGGCCGTGGCGGTGATGGCCCTCGAGCGCGTCCCGTCGGACATCCGGAAGCACGGCGGCGTGGCCCGGATGAGCGACCCCAAGCTGATCGAGGAGATCAAGCAGGCGGTCACCATCCCGGTCATGGCCAAATGCCGGATCGGCCACTTCGTGGAGGCCCAGATCCTCCAGTCGCTCGAGGTGGACTACATCGACGAGTCGGAGGTCCTGACCCCGGCCGACGAGGCGCACCACATCGACAAGCACCAGTTCGCGGTCCCATTCGTGTGCGGCTGCCGCGACCTGGGCGAGGCGCTGCGCCGGATCGGCGAGGGGGCGGCCATGATCCGGACCAAGGGCGAGGCGGGCACGGGCAACATCGTCGAGGCCGTCCGCCACATGCGCGCCGTGCGAT
>DASYGU010000026.1:0-3827 GCA_035999355.1 Candidatus Limnocylindria bacterium
GTACTGGGCCACGATCCCGCCGACCTGCAGGATGACGATCCGGTCGGCCATCTTGATCGCCTCGTCCACGTCATGGGTCACGAACACGATCGTCTTGCGGAGCCGGGCCTGGAGGCGGAGGAACTCGTTCTGGAGCCGCTCCCGTCGGATGGGGTCGACCGCACCGAACGGCTCATCCATGAGCAGGACGGTGGGATCGGCCGCCATCGCCCGGGCCACACCCACCCGCTGACGCTCGCCGCCGGAGAGCGCTGCCGGATATCGCGCGCGGTATGCGCCCGGATCGAGGCCCACGAGGTCGAGCAGCTCCTCGACCCGCTCGGCGACACGGGGCGCGGCCCAGCCCAGCAGACGAGGCACGACCGCCACGTTGTCGCCGACCGTCATGTGCGGGAACAGGCCGACGTGCTGGATGACGTAGCCGATCCGACGGCGGAGCTCGACCGGGGGCAGGCTGGCGACATCCTGGCCGTCAATCGTGATTCGTCCCGAGGTTGGCTCCACCAGCCGGTTGACCATCTTCATGGTTGTCGTCTTCCCGCATCCGGAAGGTCCGACCAGGACGCAGATCTCGCCCGCATCGATCTCGAGCGACAGGTCGGTGACCGCGGGTGGCCCATCGCCGTATCGCTTGGTGACGTGTTCGAAGGTCACCACCGAGCCGCTCGCGGACGGCACCGTCCCGGGCGACGGATCGGTCATGGCGCCGATGATAGGCGGTAGATCGTGACGCTCCCGTTGGCGTAGGCCTCCTCGAACAGCGCGCTGGACCCGAAGTCGGTCGGGCGTTCGCAACCGGGGCCGCCGGCGGGGAACACGTACGTCGCGCCCAGGTCGGCCATAACCTCCGCCGCGCGGATTGGGTCGCCGCCGCATCGGATCTCGGCGATCTGCTCCTCGCGCGGGCCAGGGTCGTAGCCGAGATTGGCGATGTACGGGCCAAAGGAGGTGAGCCGCAGACGGCCGGCGGGGTCGGTGGGGGAGATGATCCAGCTGTCGGTCACGAACACCGACCGCTCCGGGGTTTGCACGGCGATCCACTCGGCAGCGGCGAGCGCATCGGCGCTCATGAGGCCGTTCTGCGAGAACGCGTGGTGGACGGAGCTCAGCATCGGCGAGATGGCGCTGAGGGCCAGCACGAGGGCGATTACCGGGGCGGGCCAGCGGGCGATCAGCGCGCCGGCAGCGATCCCGACGGCGATCCACATCGCCTGGAAATACTTGTTCATGTCGAACGAGACATAGCTGACCTGGACGACGTTCGGGATGAGGAAGAGGAGACCGATCCACAGCGCGAGGAAGGCCCGGGACGGGGTCCGCCGGAGGGCAATGGCTGCCACGGCGAGGACGAACGGAATGCCCAGGTTGGTGACGTAGAAGAACAGGACCGCCAGCGGCCCGTCCTTCAATGGCGCGGTGGGCCAGCCGATGACCGGCTCCAGCCAGCCCGAGCTCGTGGCCTGCCCCAGGGCGCCCAGCGCGAACGGGACGGCGAGCAGGAACGGCGCCGCAAACAGCACGGCAAGGCGGAGCACGTTCCGGCCGAACCGCCGGCCGATGACCACCCAACCCAGCACGAGCATCGGGACGACCGGGAAGAAGAAGAAGTGGAATGGGGCCAGGAGCGCCGCCGCGATGCCGGCCGCGACCACCAACCGTGGTCGATCGACGAAGCCGGTGGCTCGACGGCGCGCGCTTGGGATCCCGACCACGGCCATCAGCACGGCTCCCGCCATCAGCGGCAGCCCGACGGTCGTTGCCCGGTGGACGAGGAGCCCGGTGGTCATGACCGATGGGATGGAGAAGTACGGCCAATCGGACAGCCATTGGTTGTCGTAGGCATGGGTCATGAGCAGGTCCCAGGCGGCGCCGAGCTCGTTGCCCAGGTCCCCCACCAGGCGAATCCACCCAAACCCGCCCCCGAACACGACCAGGAAGACGGCGACCCAGGCCGCGCGTCGCGCCAGCCGGCCACGGATCAGGGTCAGCGCCAGGCCATGGACCACCAGCGCGAGGGCGCCGGCGAGCAGCGCCGACTGGACGATGAAGACGGGGATCGCGAAGAGGCCCGCGGCCTCGGCCAGGATGGCCGCGTGGAAATCGGCAAACCAGTGATACACGAGTGGCTCGCCGGCGAAGAACGGGACGTCGGGCGGGAAGTTCCCCGCATTCACCGATTGGGCGATCGACAGGTGGACACCAAGGTCGCTCCAGTTGGATCCCCCCACGTCCACCCCGTCGGCATTGACCTGCCACAGGCCGCGGGCGAGGACCAGTCCGACGAACCCGAGCGCGACCAGCGCCAGCCCGAACGCGCCCGGCCGCCGACGGAGCGCCCGAACGGCGGCTCGCCACCGATCGCGAGCGCCCACCTGCCATGCGCCGGACCTCCGCGATGCCGCGAGGGGAATGGGGACGGCGAGCAGGGCTGCCGCGACGAACACGACCTCCCGCCCGTAGCCGCCGGCCGCGGTGGACAGCCACCAGACGAGATGGGCGGAGACCGCCACCGAGAGCACGATCGCCAGGCCGAGCCGTCCGGTCGACGCCAGGCGCGCGCCGCCGCGGGTCGCCCACGCGACGATCGCCCAGCCCGGAACGATGACCAGCAGTGGCCACACCGTGAGCACGGCGAGTGGCGGCCAGACCCACGCCGCCACCAGCCCGATGCCGATGCCCGCCGCCACTACGAATGCCGCCTTCCGGTTCACGGAGAGGACGATACCGGGCTGCTAGCATCGGTGGCCATGAGCTTCGAGGACGCGGTCCGGACGATCCTGACCGAGATCGGGGAGGACCCCGAGCGCCAGGGCCTGCGCGAGACCCCGGAGCGGGTACGGCGGATGTTCGAGCAGATCACCGATGGCTATCGGGTCGACCCCGACTCCATCCTCGAGGGCGCCCAGTTCGACGTCGACTACGACGAGATGGTGGTCGTCCGCGACATCGAGCTGTACTCGCTGTGCGAGCACCACCTCGTGCCGTTCTTCGGCCACGCCCACGTGGGATACCTGCCTCGGGGCAAGGTCATCGGCCTATCCAAGATTCCGCGAGTGATCGACATGTTCGCCCACCGGCTCCAGGTCCAGGAGCGGATGACCTCGGAGATTGCCGAGTTCCTGATGACCCGGCTCGAACCCAAGGGGGTCGGGGTCGTGCTTCAGACCACGCACCTGTGCACCGCCATGCGCGGCGTCCGCCGACCGGGGGCGACGATGGTCACCTCCGCCATGCTGGGCACCTTCCGTCGAGACCCGAAGACCCGGTCCGAGTTCCTGGCCTTCATCGGCTCGTCGTTCGAGACCTGACCGATGGCGCCCGGAGCCGGCCAGACCGCCGGACTAGAATCGCGGCGCTCATGACTGGTGACGCCTCGATGACGCCGGAGGGCTCCGCGCGACCGATTCGCGTCCTGCTGGCCAAGCCCGGGCTGGACGGCCACGACCGCGGGGCCAAGGTCCTTGCCCGCGGCCTGCGCGACGAGGGGTTCGAGGTGATCTACACCGGCCTCCGCCAAACGCCCGAGATGGTGGCCGACGCCGCCGAGCAGGAGGACGTGGACGTCGTGGGCCTCTCCATCCTGTCCGGCGCCCACATGACCCTCCTGCCCCGGATCGTGGAGCTGGTCCGGGCCAAGGGCATGGATGACGTCCTGATCGCGGCCGGCGGGATCATCCCTGACGCCGATATCTCGAAGCTCAAGGCCGCCGGGGTGGCCGAGGTGTTCGGACCGGGGACCACCATCGGCCAGGTCGCGACCTACTTCCGGGACCACGCCCGCCCGCGTGGCTGACCTCGCGGAACGGCTGCGGGAGGCGCAGGAGGGG
>DASYGU010000158.1:0-13092 GCA_035999355.1 Candidatus Limnocylindria bacterium
CCCGAGATCGCGCTCGCCCATCGACGCAGCCCGTCGTTGTGGGCCTTGCCCAAGGGCACGCCCAACAGCGGCGAGACGATCGAGGAAACGGCGCTGCGCGAGACCGCCGAGGAGACCGGTCTGGCGGTCGAGATCGAAGCCGCAATCGGTCCGATCAGCTACGCCTTCGTCCGCGGCTCGACGCGCTACTTCAAGACCGTCCACTTCTTCCTGATGCGTCCGGTGGGGGGCGACCTGGCCGATCATGACCACGAGTTCGACGAGGTTCGGTGGGTCGCGCTCAGCGAGGCGCTCCGGCTGATGAACTACGCGACCGAGCGGGACGTCGTCGAGCAGGTCGAGGCGCGACTTGCCGTCGGGGCCGAGGCCATCGTCGACCGAGCCCCATGACGCACGGCGCCGCCCCGCGGCGGACGCCGCTCGATGCCGTGCACCGGGCGCTCGGTGCCCGACTCATCCCGTTCGCCGGCTACGAGATGCCGGTCCGTTACACATCGGAGCTGGAGGAGCATCGCGCGGTCCGTACCGCGGTGGGTCTGTTCGACCTGTCGCACATGGGCGAGGTCGCGCTCCGGGGGCCGGATGCACTCGCATTCGCGGCCCATGCGCTTGTCAGCGACCCGGGCCGGCTCGAGCCGGGGCAGGCGCAGTACTCGATGCTGTGCGCGACCGATGGCGGGGTCATCGACGACCTGATCGTCTATCGCCTCGAGGATCGGTATCTGGTCGTGTGCAACGCCGCGAACCGGGATGCCGTCGTGGCCCATCTTGCCGCCCTGGCTGCAGAGCGCGGGTGGGGGGTCACGGTGGAGGACGAGTCGGATGAAACGGCCCTCGTGGCGCCCCAGGGCCCCGCGGCGGCGGCGCTCATGGCCGGCCTGACCGAGACCGACCTCGGCACGCTAGGGAACTACCGATCCGTCCCGGCTACGGTGGCCGGGGTGTCCTGCCTCGTGGCGCGCACCGGGTACACCGGGGAGGACGGGTTCGAGCTGTTCTGCGCCGCGGACGATGCCGAACGGCTATGGCACGCCGTGTCAGAGGCGGGGCGGGCGCATGGCATCCGCCCGTGCGGGCTCGCCAGCCGCGACACGCTCCGGCTCGAAGCCGGGATGCCGCTGTACGGCAACGAGCTGGGCCGTGACGTCAACCCGTACGAGGCCAACCTCGGACGGGTCGTGAAGCTCGACAAGGGGGAGTTCGTGGGCCGCGACGCGCTGGCCGCCATCGAGCGCGACGGCCCGCGCCGCCGGCTGGTGGGCCTGGTGATGACCGAGGAAGGCATCGCCCGTCACGGATACCCGGTCGTGGACGAGGCCGCGACCGTGGGCGCGGTGACCAGCGGCAGCGTGTCGCCGACCCTCGGCACGCGGATCGCGATGGCGCTGGTGGCGTCCGATGCGGCGGTAGACGAGCGGCCGCTGGCGGTGATGATCCGCGACCGACGCTGCCGGGCCGAGCGGGTAAAGTTGCCCTTCTACCGACGCCCCCGCCCTGCCGAGGAACCGACGACCTGATGCTGCCGGACGACCGCCGATACTCGAGCGAGCACGAGTGGGTACGCCCCGAGGGCGAGGAGGGCGTCATCGGTCTGACCACCTTCGCCGCGTCCGAGCTCGGTGACATCGTCTACATCGAGCTGCCGGCGCTCGGGACCACCCTGACCCAGTTCGCGAGCTTCGGCGTGGTCGAGTCGGTGAAGGCGGTGAGCGACCTGTTCGCCCCGGCCGGTGGGACCGTGGTGGCGGTCAACGAGACCCTCCGAACCCAGCCCGAGCTCATGAACAGCGACCCACATGGCGACGGCTGGATCTGCCGCATCACGCTGAGCAGCCCGGCCGAGCTGGACGCCCTCCTCGACGCCGCGGCCTACGGGAACCTGATCGGGCTCGAATGAGCTACTCCCCGCACACCGACGCCGATCGGGCGACGATGCTGGCGGCCATCGGGGTCGCGACCGTCGACGAGCTGTTCGCGGACATCCCACCTTCGGTCCGGGCCACCCGCTTCGCGGTGCCACCCGGCCTCACCGAGCAGGAGGTCCGTGCCGAGCTCACCCGGCTGGCGGGCCGGAATCGGCTGCCGGAGGTCTCGTTCCTCGGGGCAGGGGCCTATCGACGGCTGATCCCGGCAGTGGTGGACGAGGTCGTCGGTCGTGCCGAGTTCGCGACCGCCTACACGCCCTACCAGCCCGAGGTCAGCCAGGGCACCCTCCAGGCGATCTACGAGTTCCAGACCCTGATCTGTGAGCTGACCGGGATGGAGGTGGCCAGCGCCAGCCACTACGACGGGGCGACAGCGACCGCCGAGGCGGCCCTGATGGCCTGTCGGCTGACCGGTCGTGACCGGGTCGCCGTGTCGCGCGCCGTCCATCCGCAGGTTCGGCGCGTGCTGGAGACGTACTGCTCGGGACCGGGCATCGAGGTCGTCGAGGTCCCGGCCGACCTGGCCGCCGGCGGCTCGGGCCAGACCGATACCGATGCCGCCGCCCGCCTGGCCGACGCGGACGTTGCCTGCCTGGTCGTCCAGCAGCCGAACATGCTCGGGACGCTCGAGGACATGCCGGCGTTGGCCGAGGCCGCACACCGCGCGGGTGGCATGTTCGTGACCCTGGTCGACCCGGTCAGCCTGGCCGTCCTGGAAGCACCGGGCCGATACGGCGCGGACATCGTGACCGCCGAAGGCCAGCAGCTCGGGATCCCGCTCTCGTTCGGCGGGCCGTATCTCGGCCTCATGGCCGCGCGGATGGACGCCGTTCGCCAGATGCCCGGCCGTCTGGCCGGCGCGACCCGCGACGCCGAGGGGCGCCGCGGCTACGTCCTGACCCTCCAGGCCCGCGAGCAGCACATCCGTCGCGAGAAGGCGGCCAGCAACATCTGCACCAACCAGGCGCTGTGCGCCCTCGCGGCGACCGCCTACCTGGCCGCGGTCGGTCCCGAGGGCCTGCGCGAGGTCGCCGAACGGTCGGCGACCCAGGCCCGCCACCTCGTCGCCAGCCTCGAGGCCGCTGGTCTCGCGGAGCGCCGGTTCGCCGAGCCGTACCTGAACGAGGTCACCCTGTCCGTCCCGGGAGCGGCCCGCCGCCACGCCGAGCTGGCGGCCGAGGGCATCGTGGCCGGCCTGGTCCTGGAGGCCGAGTACCCGGAGCTGTCCGACACGCTCCTGCTGGCCGCGACCGAGCTGACCACTGACGACGACGTTGCGCGCCTCGTGGCCGCCCTGGCCTCCGCGCCATGAGCGCGGTCGATTCGCGCCACGTGGCCGACGCGTCGGGCCGGGGTGCGGCGTTCCAGTCTCCGGTCGCCGGCTCGGCACCCCGCGTCGTCGAGCCCACCCTGTTCGAGCGCTCGAGACCCGGCCGCCGTGCCGTTCGCTTCCCGCCGCCATCGGACGCGGCTCAGGCCTCGGCGGACTCCCAGCCGCCCGTTCCGGCGGCGGCGCGCCGATCGGCGCCGCCACGCCTGCCCGAGGTCAACGAGCTCGAGCTGGTCCGTCATTTCAACCGGCTGAGCCGCCTGAACCACGCCATCGATATCGACTTCTACCCGCTCGGCTCGTGCACGATGAAATACAACCCCAAGATCAACGAGTGGGCGGCCCGGCTGCCGGGCCTGGCCGGATCGCATCCGCTCGACCCGGCTGCCCTGAGCCAGGGCAGCCTCGAGCTCCAATGGCTGCTGGCCGAGCTTCTGGCCGAGATCGGCGGCTTCGCGGCGGTCAGCCTCCAGCCCGCGGCCGGCGCCCACGGGGAGCTGACCGGCATGCTCATGACCCGCGCGTTCCATCGGTCCCGCGGCGAGGGCGACCAGCGACGGGTGGTCATCGTCCCCGACAGCGCTCACGGCACGAATCCCGCTACAGCGACCATGGTCGGGTTCACGACCCGGACCGTCCGCTCCAACGCGCACGGCGGGATCGACCTCGAGGCGCTGCGGGCCGCGCTCGGCCCGGACACCGCGGCGCTGATGCTCACCAACCCGAGCACGCTGGGCATCTTCGAGGACCAGATCGACGAGGTGCTGGCCGCGGTTCACGAGGCGGGCGCGATTGCCTACATGGACGGCGCCAACCTGAACGCAATCCTCGGCCGATTTCGGGCCGGCGACGCGGGCTTCGACATCATGCACTTCAACCTGCACAAGACCTTCAGCACCCCGCACGGCGGCGGGGGACCGGGGGCCGGGCCGGTCGGGGTCAGCGCACGCATGGCGCCATTCCTCCCCGCGCAGCTGCCGCGGCTGGTCGCCGGGGATCGGTCTGCCGTGCTCGCGAATGCCTGGGCCGGACGCCCCAACCCGGACGCCCGGTTCGAGTTGGAGGCGGCGGGGGAGCGACCCACGGCCATCGGCCAGGTCCGGACGTTCGGCGGGAACTTCGGCATGCACGTCCGCGCCTATGCCTACATCCGGGCCAACGGTGACGCGGGGCTCCGCCAGGTGACCGACGACGCGGTGCTCGCCGCCAACTACCTGCGGGTCGGACTGGCCGATGCGTATGACCTGCCATTCGACCGCATCTGCAAGCACGAGGTGGTGTTCAGCGCCCGCCGGCAGAAGCGGGAGCACGGGGTGTCCGCGCTGGACGTGGCCAAGGCCATCCTGGACCACGGCATCCATCCGCCCACCATCTACTTCCCGCTGATCGTGGACGAGGCGCTCATGATCGAGCCCACCGAGACCGAGACCCGCGAGACGCTCGATCGCTTCGTGGACGTCATGCACGACATAGCCGAACGCGTGAAGGCGGATCCGGACAGCATCCGGGCCGCTCCGACCACGACGCCGGTGGGCCGCCTGGACGAGGCCACGGCCGCCCGCCAGCCGGACCTCCGCTGGCCGTTCCCGGATGCCGATCGAACCCCCTCCGCAGGCAACGGGTAGTATCTGCACCCATCGGCGCAGGAGGCACAATCTGAACGTGGCGGAGCCAGTTCCGGGCCTCGTTGAGCGCATGCAGTCGGGTGACCTGCAGGCATTCGAGGAGTTCTTCCTCACCTACCAGCGGCCGGTCTACCTGACCGCGCTGGCCATCACCCGCGACCCGTTCCTGGCCGAGGAGATCCTCCAGGACGTCTTCGTTAAGGCCTACAAGGTGCGCGCCCGGCTCCGGACCGACGTCTCGCCCCTGCCCTGGCTCCAGCGGGTCTGCACCAACCTGTGCTATAGCCGGCTCTCGCGCCGCCGGGCGCCGCTCGAGCCGCTGACCGATCTCATCGGCAACCTCGCGCCAGACCTGTCGGCGCGGCCCGACGTCGTCGTCGAGTCGCGGGAGATCGTGGACGTCCTCCAGCAGGGGATCGACGCCCTGCCGCCCAAGCAGCAGACCGCGATCATCCTGTACTACCTCCACGGCTACAGCCTGGCCGAAGCGGCCGAGATTGCCGGCTGCCACGTCGGGACCATGAAGTCGCGAATCCACTACGCGCTGCGCGCCCTCCGCGTCCTGCTCCCGGTTGCCCGCCAGGCGCCGGCCCCCGGCCGGGCAGGGCTGGCCGATGAGCCAAGGACCTGAGCCGATGAGCTGCGAGCGCATCGCGCGCGAGGTCATCGACTTCTTCCGCTTCGGCGAGCTCGATGCTCGCTCCGCGCCGCACCTCGACCACCTGGCCGTGTGCGTGGCATGCCGGGAAGAGGTGGGGCTCGACCGCGAGCTCGTCATCCAGCTCCGACGCGCGCTCATGGCCCGACTCGACGGACATGCCGCCTCGCCCGGAGCCTGGCTCGAAATCCGTCGCCGCGCCCTCCAGCCCGAAATGCCGACCTGGCGCAGCCGGCTGCTGCCGGTCTTCCGCCTGGCGCCGGTGGGGGCGGCCTTCGTCCTGGCCATCGCGCTCCTCGCCCCGGCTGGCGGCTTCTCGCCGTTCCGGGTGGCCCCAGACTTCACGGCGATCCCGCTGGCCCAGCGCTACCAGGAAACCCCGGTGGACGACCCGGTCGATCCGTACGAGGGCCGCAGCTGGATGCGGTACGTGACCGCTCCGCCACCGTCACCGCCGGCGACCCGGGCCCTGGCCGCGGCCGACCCGGGCGCGCGCCAGGCTCGGGCCCCGCAACCGGTCAGCGGCCCCGCCGAGTGATTCCCCGGCGCCAGGCCCGGGCGAGCCTCGCGCTCGCCGCGGTCCTGCTCGTCGTTGTCGGCTGCACTCCCTCGGGGGGCGAGCCCGCCACGCCGGGTCCGACGACCAGCGCGGGACCCTCCGGTGGCTCGCCCGATCCGGCCGCGCAGACCCTGACCTACACCGTGGATCCGAGACCCGGTCCGGTGCAGCCGTTCCGGGGTGAGATGCTGCAGCACGTCCACCTGGCCCACGGCCAGGTGTCGATGTACTTCGAGCTGCGCAACATCGGCGAGGACCCGGTGACGTTCATCAACACCCTGTACGACTACGAGCCGCAGCAGCTGTACACCCCTGTCGTCCGTCTCGAATGGGCGGAGGGAGGCAACGTGGTCTACACCCGCGCCGGCCGGTTCTTCCCCAGCCCGTCCATCGTTCCGGCCGGAGACACGGCCGCGTATCTCATGGGCGGCCAGCCGATCCAGGGTTCCGGTACGCCGGCCGACCTCATCGCCCACATCAAGTACTGCCCGACTCGCGGCATGGATGACACCCCGGGGGTGCCGCTGGCCGTATCGGACCTGAGCTGGGAGGTGGGGCATGAGGGCGAGGTGACCGTCGCCGGCACCATCGCCGAGGAGCAGCAGGCGGAGCGCAACCACTCGCCGATGATCGGCGTCGCGTTCTTCGCCGCCGATGGGACGTTCATCGGCTCGGTGGTGTCCCCGGCCGACGGCGAGCCGCTCGGCCCGGGTGCTTCTCGGCCGTTCTCGATCACCGGCGGCGGGGTGAGCACCGACCAGATCGACCATGCGACCGCGTGGGCCGTCATCCCCTGATCTGGCGATGACGAGTGAACCTCGCGCCCTTCCTGCCTGTAGTCAGGGTGTGGAACCGGGTGTCCGGTCGTCATGGTGCGCGTTTGACAGTTTCTTGACGACGACCGAGGCCACGGGCCATGATTGCCGGGCTTGCCGCGGGCGCCGCCCAACGGCGTCGTGCCGGTGCGCCCCGGTTTTTGCTACGCACGGTTAGGAGAGGAGGGCCTGCCGAGCGACGATCGCTGAACGTTGTCATGGGCTCGAGCGTCTCGAGCACGTGGTGATCAGATCGCCGACTTTCCCGCGGCGAATCTTCCGTACCTACCTCCACCAGGTGAAAGGAAAGGTGTATGTGGTTTAAGAAGACGATGGGCATCCTTGCGGTGCTCATGCTTCTCCTGGCGGCGTGCCAGCCGTCCGCGTCTGAGTCTCCGAGCGCCAGTGAGGGCGCCGGTGCCAGCGTGGATCTGCCGCCCCAGGTTCTGCGGGTCGACCTTGGCGGCGAGCCGCCGACGCTAGATCCGACTCAGGCGACCGACAGCCAGTCAATCCAGGTGCTGCGGTCGATTACCCACCCGCTGGCCTACTTCGACGCTGACCTGAACATCGTCGACGGCCTTGCCAGCTGGGAGATCAGCGCCGACGGACAGACCGTGACTTTCACCCTGCACGACGGCATCGCCTATAGCGACGGCCAGCCCATCGTGGCTGAGGACTTCGTCTATAGCTGGAAGCGCCTCATTGACCCGCGGAACGCCGCTGGCTACTCGTACGTCCTCTCCTACGTGGAGGGTGGCGCCGAGCTGCTCGGTGCGGACCCCGAAGTCGACGATGTCGACGCGATGCTCGATGCCTTTGGCGTCGAGGCGCCCGATGAGTCGACCTTCGTCGTTCATCTGGCCGAGCCGGCTGCGTTCTTCCCGTACGTCGCCACGCTGTGGGTGACAGTTCCGCTCCGCGAGGACATGGTCTTCAGCGAGGCCGAGGGGTACATCTCCTCTGGTCCGATGCAGCTCGTGTCGTGGGAGCACAACGCGTCCATCGTCCTTGAGCCGAACAAGAGCTGGGCCGGCGAGCCGGTCAGCCTTGAGCGGATCGAGATGGCGATGATCGCCGACCCGACGGCGTCCTTGGCAGCCTACGAGGCTGACGAGCTCGACATCGGCGGCGTGCCGTCGCAGGAAGTCGCCCGGATCGAGGACGACCCGGATCTCAGCGAGCAGATCCTGCGCGGTGACATTCTGGCCAACTACTACTTCGGCTACGACCTTGTTGATCCCAACAGTCCGTTCGCCCGCTCGGTAACCCTGCGGCGAGCGTTCCAGGAGGCGGTCGACAAGGAGACCATGATCCAGGTTGCCTTCGGTGGCATCGGAACCGTTGCGAACAGCATCGTTCCGCCTGGCATGCCGGGGTACCAGGACACGGTGTACATGCCGTATGACGTTGAGCAGGCACAGGCCGACTTTGAGACGGCCCTGGGCGAGCTCGGCATCACGGCTGCCGACCTGCACCTGCAGATCGGGTACAACACGGACGCCAACCACGAGAACAAGGTCGAGTTCCTGCAGCAGCAGTGGCGCGACGCGTTCGGCATCGAAGTCGAGGCCGTTGGTCTCGAGTGGGGTGCCTACCTCGACCGGCTGGCGAACGATCCGTTCGACATCTTCCGTCTCGGGTGGGGCGCGGACTTCCCGCACCCGCACAACTTCCTGTATGACCTGGCTGGCTGCGGAAGCGGCAACAACAACACCGGGTACTGCAACGAGGAAGCTGATGCCCTCATGGCCCAGGCGGCGGTAACACCGGCTCTGGAAGACCAGATCCCGTTGTACAACCAGGCTCAGGATCTGATCATGGCGGACTCGCCAATGCTCATGATCCGGTTCAGCTCTCGGTTCACGCTCGTCAAGCCGTGGGTCCAGGATCTGGTCGCCACGTCGCAGGACAGCAGCACCGGCGAACTGTTCTACTCCTGGGCATCCATCGCCCCGCACTAAATCGCGGATTGATGGACTGACCTGAATACGCGTCGGGCGGGCCGGACAACCGGCCCGCCCGACGGCCACGGCGGCCGAGGGGTACCCTTCGGACGACGTGGCCGTCGGCTGACGGCACGGACTGAGACGGAGAGGCGCATACGGTGCTGACCTACATCATTCGGCGGGTGTTGTGGATCATTCCAGTGCTGTTCTTCGTGTCGGTCATCACCTTCGCCCTGATGCACACCGTCCCCGGTGGCCCGTGGGCCCGGGAGAAGGAGATCCCGGCCTCGACCCAGGAGCTCCTGAATGACAAGTACGGCCTGGACGAGCCGGTCGTCGTCCAGTACCTGAACTGGATCGGCCCGCTCCACTTCGAGGACGGCAACGTCGAATGCTGCGGCGGCATCCTGGCCGGCGACCTCGGCCCGTCGTACAAGTACATCGACCGCTCGGTGAACGAGATCATCGGCAACGGGATTTTGGTCACCATGCAGCTCGGCATCCTGGCCTTCCTGCTGTCGGTGGCCGTCGGCCTGCCGCTCGGGATCATCGCCGCGCTCGGCCACAACAAGGCGCCCGACTACTCGGCCACCTTCATCTCGGTCATCGGCATCTCGACCCCGACATTCGTGTCGTCCATCCTCCTGATCGTCATCTTCAGTGTGACCCTGGGCTGGTTGCCCACCAACTCACTGAAGTGGGAGACCGATCCGACGACCTGGATCCTGCCGATCGTCGCCCTGTCTCTCTTCCCGATTGCCCAGATCGCGCGCTACACGCGGGCCTCGATGCTCGAGGTCACTCGCCGCGACTACGTTCGCACCGCGCACAGCAAGGGCCTCGGCCAGCGGACGGTGGTCATCGTGCACATGATCCGGAACGCGCTGATCCCGGTCGTGACCATCCTGGGACCGATCCTGGCCTTCCTGATCACCGGCTCGTTCATCATCGAGTTCATCTTCAGCGTGCCGGGCATCGGCCGCGAGTACGTGACCAGCATCACCCGCCGCGACTACGGCATGATCATGGCCATGACCATGTTCTACGCGGTGGCGATCGTGATCATGAACCTCGTGGTCGACGTCCTCTACGCGTACATCGATCCCCGGATCCGGTACAGCTAGGCCGCGACCATGACCGAGCAGACCGGGGCCATCGAGGCCGGACTCCCGCTCGAACGTCGCAAGAGCAGCGGGCTGTGGACCGACGCCTTCCGCCGATTGCTCCGCAACCGGCTGGCCATCATCGGCGGCATCCTGGTCATCTTCCTGTTCTTCATCGCCGCGGTGGGGCCGTTGATCACGCCATGGACCTACTACGAGCAGCACACGGACGAGGTCATCGCCAACCGCAACCGGCCTCTGGCCCCGATGCAGCAGATCGAGGGCGTCGACCACCTTCACTACCTGGGCACCGATGAGCTCGGCCGCGACCTCCTGAGCCGGCTGATGGACGGCGCCCGGATCAGCGTCATGGTCGCCCTCGTCGTCCAGTTCGTGGTGCTCGTGATCGGCATCCCGGTGGGAGCCGCCGCGGCGTGGTTCGGAGGGCGAACCGACAGCATCCTGATGCGGATCACTGACGTCGTGTACGCCTACCCGGATCTGCTGTTCATCATCCTGCTCGGCGTCGCGTTCAAGGAGACCTTCTTCGGAAGGGCGATGGATGGGCTCTTACTCGTGTTCGTGGCCATCGGCCTGACCAGCTGGGTGACGATGGCGCGCCTCGTCCGCGGCCAGCTGCTCAGCCTCAAGGAGACCGAGTTCGTCGAGGCGGCCAAGGCCATCGGCGTGAGCGACCGCAAGATCGTCACCCGTCACCTGCTGCCCAATGCCACCGGCCCGATCATCGTGGCCGTCACCCTCGGCATCCCGGCCGCCATCCTGGCCGAGGCCACCCTGGCCTTCATCGGCATCGGTGTGCAGGCCCCCCGCGCCAGCTGGGGCAGCCTGGTGGCCGATGGCAACTCCTACGTCCGCTCCTTCCCGCACCTCGTCATCTTCCCGGCGATGTGCATTGCAGTCGCTCTGATCAGCTTCACCTTCCTGGGAGACGGCCTTCGTGACGCGCTCGATCCCAAGCTGAAGGGGAAGCAGTAGGTTGACGGTCAGCGACCCAAAGGCTCCGCCCGACGGCGCAGCCGTAACCGAGCTCGACGACTCGGTCGAGATCTCGACCGAAGAGGGGCGTCGTCTTGCCGAGCGGCTGGCCGACAACCGGCCCCACGCCCGCAAGCTGCTCGAGGTCCGCAACCTCTCGACCCAGTTCTTCACCGGTGACGGCGTGGTCCACGCCGTGGACGAGGTCAGCTTCGACGTCGACTACGGCGAGACCCTGGGCCTGGTCGGGGAGTCCGGCTGCGGAAAGAGCGTGACCGCGCTGTCGCTGGTCCGGCTCGTGCCCGACCCGCCGGGGCGGATCACCGACGGCCAGATCATCTTCGACGGCATCGACATCATGAAGCTGTCCCGCAACGAGATGCGCCGGCTCCGCGGGCGGAAGATCGGCTTCATCTTCCAGGACCCGATGACCAGCCTGAACCCGACGCTCCCGGTGGGCTTCCAGATCTCGGAGTCGGCCCGGACCCATCTGGGCCTGTCCCGGAGTGCCGCGGGCGACCGGGCGGTGGAGCTCCTGTCCAAGGTCGGCATCCCGCGCGCCCGCGATCGGATGGGGGACTACCCCCACCAGTTCTCGGGCGGCATGCGCCAGCGGGTGATGATCGCCATCGCCCTGGCCTGCGACCCGATGCTCCTCCTCGCCGACGAGCCCACGACCGCCCTCGACGTCACGATCCAGGCCCAGATCCTGGACCTCATCCGCTCCCTGTCCGACGAGTTCGGGACGGCGGTTATCCTCATCACCCACGACCTCGGCATCGCGGCCGGCATGTGCCGCCGGGTGAACGTCATGTACGCCGGCCGGATCGTCGAGACCGGCATCGTGGACGACGTGTTCGAGAAGGCCCGCCATCCGTACGCGTGGGGCCTCCTGGACTCGCTGCCCCGGCTGACCGATGTGCGCGCCAGCCGGCTGCGCACGATCGAGGGTATGCCGCCCGACCTCGTCGACCCCGGCGTCGAGTGCCGCTTCTCTCCGCGCTGCCGGTTCGCGCAGGACGTGTGCCGGACATCCGAGCCGGAGCTCACCGAGCGACCGGGCGAGGGTCACATGGCGCGCTGCTTCGGCACCGAGCCTGGAGGCTGGATCCCGTGATCGACGACGCGACCGCCACCAACGATGAGGTCACGGTTCCGGACGCCGGCTCGGCCGTCCGGGACGCCCGGACCGCCCAACTTGCGGACGGCACGAGGCCCCTCGTCCAGGTCGAGGACCTGCGGGTGTACTTCCCGATCTACTCCGGGCTCCTCCAGCGCCGGACCGGCGACGTGCGGGCCGTGGACGACGTCACCTTCGACATCAAGCAAGGCGAGACCCTCGGCCTGGTCGGCGAGTCGGGATGCGGCAAGAGCACGACCGGCCGCGCCCTGATCCGGCTCCGAAACCCGACCAGTGGACGCGTCCTGTTCGACGGCGGCGACCTCATGAACCTGTCCCGCGAGGAGCTGCGCCGTGCCCGCCGCCGGATGCAGATCATCTTCCAGGACCCCTACTCGTCGCTCAACCCGCGGATGACCGTGGCCTCGATCATCGGCGAGCCGCTGGACACCCACAACCTGGGGAGCAAAAGCACGCGCCAGGACCGGGTAGCGGAGCTTCTCCAGCTGGTCGGCCTCAACCCGAACTTCCGAAACCGCTACCCGCACGAGTTCTCCGGCGGTCAGCGACAACGGATCGGCGTCGCCCGCGCGCTCGCGGTCGAACCGGAGTTCATCGTCTGCGACGAGCCGATCAGCGCACTCGACGTGTCGATCCAGGCCCAGGTGCTCAACCTCCTCGTCGAGCTGCGCGAGAAATTTGGGCTGACCTACCTGTTCATCGCCCATGACCTCTCCGTGGTCCGCCACATCAGCGACCGGGTGGGGGTCATGTACCTGGGCAAGATCGTCGAGATCGGACCGCCGGACCTGCTGTACGCCGGGCCGGGGCACCCGTACACCCGTGCCCTGCTGTCCGCGGTGCCGATCCCGGATCCCAAGACCGAGCGGAAGCGCAAGCGGGTCATCCTGACCGGCGACGTGCCGTCCCCCGTCAACCCGCCGCCGGGGTGCCGCTTCCATACCCGGTGCTGGCTGTACGAGCAGCTCGGCCGCCCCGAGGTCTGCCGCAC
>DASYGU010000038.1:0-4123 GCA_035999355.1 Candidatus Limnocylindria bacterium
AGGTCGACCTTGTTGATGACCGGGATGATGACCAGGCCCTGCTCCATGGCCAGCTGGGCATTGGCCAGGGTCTGGGCCTCGATCCCCTGGCTGGCATCGATGACCAGCACCGCGCCCTCGCAGGCCTGGAGGGACCGGCTGACCTCGTAGGAGAAGTCGACATGGCCGGGCGTGTCGATCAGGTTGAGGATGTACTCCTCGCCATCGGCGGCGGTGTACAGCAGGCGAACGGCCCGGGCCTTGATCGTGATCCCCTTCTCGCGCTCGAGGTCCATCGAGTCCAGGACCTGGCTCGTCATTTGGCGCGGGTCGATGGTGTGAGTCGCCTCGAGGAGTCGATCGGCGAGCGTGCTCTTGCCGTGGTCGATGTGAGCCACGATCGAGAAGTTGCGGATGCGGTCGCGGGCGGTCACGGCGGGCAAGTCTAGCCCGGCGTCCCTATCGGTCTGGTTGCCGGCGGGCGGGTCAGCGGGTTCCGACCTGGACCACCCCGTTCACGGTCTGGTAGTGGCTGACGTACGTGTCGTCGTGAATGACCTCGCCGGTCGTGTTGTCAGTCACCTTGCGGGTGACGCTCACGCTGAAGCCGTTGTGGATGTACTCGACCCGCTGGCTCACGCCCTTGGGCAGGGCTGAGGTGTACTCGACCGTGTCGTGGCCGAAGGTCGGGTTCCAGGTGACCGGGTTCGTGAAGCTCACCGTTCGGTTGAGCGGCATTCCCCACAAGTCGAAGCGAACGACGCCCGGCGAGGCGTAGGACTTGATGATGAGCGGCGATTCGGTGTCATTCGTGAAGCTCATCGTCTGGCTGAAGTAGTCGGTCGCGAACACGGTCGCATCCAGGCCCATGGGGTAGCGGTCGATGTAGTAGTAGTGGTTCGCCCGTGAGTTCATCTCGAGCCCCGCTCGCAGAGCGGTGTTGAACAGGGTGGTGGATGTCGAGCAGATCCCGCCGCCGATCGCCTGGTCACCGGTGCTCCGCCCGCCGATGATCGCCCCACCGTACGAGTAGCCCCGCTCGAACGTGACCGGACCGATGTCGCGCCAGAAGTCAAAGTCCTCACCGGGCAGAATGACCATCCCGTCCAGGTCACGGGCGGGGATCGAGATGTTGTTGCCCCAGCCGTTGCCCGCCGCCGGGACGTAGTACGTGGTCCACGTCGACAGGCGGATCAGCTTGGGCAGAATCTCCTGCGCCGCAGCGGTGGTGAGGGTGGGCTCCACGAACGACGCGCTGAGGGCCACCCCGGGGACCTCGATCCCGGCTCCCCGTTGCTCGAGGCCGGCCACGATCGCGTTGACCGTCACCGGCACGTTCAGGTCACGGCCGCGGATCGCGGGCTTCACCGCAGTCGGGCCGGCCGCGCCGAACGTGAACCCCGCATCGGTCGGGGCACGCCGGACCGCGGCGCCGAGGGTCGCCGCTGCCGCGCTCAGCGCCGTACGGTCGAGGATGACCCCGTAACGTTCGTCCGAGCGGGTACCGAACGAGATCGCGGCCTGGATATCCGCAGGCGCGACCGGGTACGCGTCGTCGCCGTCGGTCAGGGCCAGTGGTGCGGCGAACATCGCCCGCGCGGCCGCGGCCGCTTCCGCCGCCTCGCGCTGGGTGACCACGAACGGAATCGGCTCGGAGTCGAAGGTCACCGCCGGATTGGACACGGCCGGCTGGAGCAGGGCCGCGGAGAGGGCCGCCCGGATCTGGTCGGGATGGATTCGGTGGCCCGCGGCGGGGGGCTGGATCGAATACGTGCCGTCAGGGTTGGTCACGACCGTTGCGTCGACCGGCGCGACGAAGGCGCCGGTCGCGGTCTCGATCACGAGCCGGTCCAGCTGGCCCGAGTCAAGGGCCACCGCGTCATCGACATTCGCGCCCACGACCAGGGTCGCGAGCCGCGTCTGGCCGTCGTTCCAGGCATCGCCCCGGCGACCGACCGCCATGGCCGCCGCGACGAGGCCATCAAAATCGTGCGCCCGATCGACGCGACTCAGCGGTACGGTGGTGCTGACGCCGTCCACGGTGATAACCAGCTCGCCGGCGGTGAGGTCAGGCAGCTCCGATCGAAGGCGCTCGCCGGCTTCCGCCGCGGTCAGCAGGCCCACGTCGACGCCGGCCACCGACACGCGCGGCATGACGCGCCCGTCGAAAACGACGCCCATCCCGGCCGCGGCCAGCGTCGGAATGGCGAGCATGGCGGCGAACACGAGCGCGGCCACGGCAGCGCCAACCGCCGTCCGCGGGAGCGGACGGACACGGGGGAGGAGTTCCGCGTCGGGCGTGACTTCGGCGCCGGGGGTCGCAACCGCGGGGGTTCGCATCGATGTGCCGCGGATTGTCGCCGAACTGCCTGTCGCGTGTCGACGCGACCTCGGTGCTATACTCCGCCGCCGATCGGCCCCCAGGCCGAGAGACCCCCATTTCACTCACGAGGACTGCCTGTTCGTGGCACGCAAAGCCCGCGCCTGGAAGGGTGCCCGCACTCCATCCGCGCTCAAACGCGCCCGCCAGTCGCTCCGTCGGCGCGCGGTGAACAAGCGCACCCGGAGCGAGGCCAAGACCCTCGTCCAGCAGGCCGCCAGCGTGGCGACCGGCCGCTCCGAGGGCGATGAGGCCGTGGCTGTCAGCGCCGCCATCAGCGCGCTGGACAAGGCCGCCGAGAAGGGGATCATCCATCCGAACAACGCCGCCCGGCGCAAGAGCCGGTTGATGGCCAAGGTCAACGCCGTCCACGCTCAGGATGCCCACGCGGGGGCGGGAGCCAAGCGCCGGACCACGGCCGGCAAGGCCGACCAGCGCAAGAAGGTCGCCGCGGCCAAGGCCTCCAAGGCCGCCGCCGCACGCTCCGCCGACCGGCCGCGCACGGCTGCCGGCAAGGCCCGCGTCGCTGTGACCCGCGCCACCCGAGAGACGACCGCCGCGCAGCGACGGTCCGCCAAGCAGGACGCCCCCGAGACCGAGCCCGAGTCCTAGCCCGCTCGCCTGAACGGCGCGCGGCCGGCGTACACGGCCCGCTCCCCAAGCTCCTCTTCGATCCGCAGCAGGCGGTTGTACTTCGCCGTCCGCTCGGATCGGCTCATGCTGCCGGTCTTGATCTGGCCCATGCCCATCGCGACCGCGAGGTCGGCGATGGTCGTGTCCTCGGTCTCGCCCGACCGATGGCTGACCACGGCGCCCCAGCCGGCGGCCTCCGCGGTCCGCACTGCGTCGATCGCCTCGGTCAGGGTGCCGACCTGGTTGACCTTGACCAGGATCGCGTTCGCGGCCTGCTCGGCGACGGCCCGCTCGAGTCGTGCCTGGTTGGTCACCAGCAGATCGTCGCCCACCAGCTGCACGGTCGCACCCAACCGCTCGGTGAGGGCCGTCCAGCCGTCCCAGTCGTCCTCCGCCAGGCCATCCTCCAGGCTGACGATCGCGTACCGATCGGTCCAGTCCGCCCACAGATCGATCATGCCGCTGGCGTCGAGCGTCCGACCCTCGCTGGCGAGGGCGTAGGTCCCGTTTCCGAACAGCTCGCTGGCGGCCGGGTCGAGGGCGATCGCGACCTGCTCACCGGCCCGGTATCCGGCGCGGCCGATGGCCTCCGTGACGAGCTCGATGGCCGCCTCGTTGCTGGGCAGCGCCGGCCCATAGCCACCTTCGTCGCCAACCGCGGTCGGGAGGCCGCGCGCGCGAAGCAGCGCCGCGAGCGCGTGGAAGATCTCGGCCGTCCAGCGGATGCCCTGGCTGAAGGTGGCCGCCCCCAGCGGGACGACCATGAACTCCTGGAAGTCGGTCCCACCGGCGGCGTGACGTCCACCGTTGAGGATGTTCACCATCGGTACCGGCAAGGTCGCCGCCCGCTCCCCGCCCAGATACCGATACAACGGCTGGCCGGCGGCGGCCGCGGCGGCGTGGGCGGTGGCCAGCGAGACTCCGAGCACCGCATTTGCGCCGAGCCGCGCCTTGTTCGGCGTCCCGTCGAGATCGATCAGCGCCTGGTCGAGGCCCGGCTGGTCGGTGGCATCGCGTCCGGTGACGGCGCCCGCGATCTCGCCCCGGACATTCGCCACGGCCCGGAGCACGCCCTTGCCGCCGAATCGCGAGGCATCGCCGTCGCGGAGCTCGACGGCCTCGTGGGTCCCG
>DASYGU010000086.1:0-14931 GCA_035999355.1 Candidatus Limnocylindria bacterium
GACACCGTCCGCGTGGAGCTCAGCCCCTACGACCTCACCCGGGGTCGAATCACGTACAGGATGCGATGAAGGTTTCTGCCTCGGTCAAGCCCCGCTGCGAGCGCTGCAAGGTGATTCGGCGCTCGGGTGTGGTGCTGGTCATCTGCCGAATCCCCAAGCACCGCCAGCGGCAGGGCTAGGAGCAGGTCGTGGCGCGCATTGCTGGCGTTGACATTCCCCGCGAGAAGCGGGTGATCATCTCGCTCACCTACATCCACGGCATCGGCCCGGCCACCGCGGCCAAGGTCGTGACCGCGGCCAGCGTGTCACCTGACACCCGCGTCCGGGACCTGACCGAGGACGAGGTCACGCGCATCCGCGAGATCGTAGACAAACGGTACCGGGTCGAAGGCGACGTCCGCCGCGAAGTGAGCATGAACATCAAGCGACTGATGGAGATCGGCGCCTACCGCGGCGTTCGCCACCGGCGCAACCTCCCATCGCGCGGCCAGCGGACGAAGACCAACGCCCGTCAGCGCCGCGGCTCGCGCCGAACCGTCGGCGTGCGGCGCAAGAAGTAGCCCCGTAGCAAGCGAGACCCATGGCTGAGCGAAAGCAAAAAACGCGCGCGAAGAAACGCGAGAAGAAGAACGTCCCGGCCGGGCATGTTCACATCCAGGCCACGTTCAACAACACGATCGTGACCATCACCGATCCGGGTGGTGGCGTGATCGCCTGGGGAAGCGCCGGGCTGGTCGGGTTCAAGGGCTCGCGCAAGAGCACCCCGTACGCCGCGGCACAGACCGCCGAGCTCGCCGCCCGCAAGGCGATGGAGCACGGCGTCCGCCAGGTGGAGGTCTTCGTGAAGGGGCCGGGCGCCGGCCGCGAGCAGGCCATCCGCTCCCTCCAGGCCGCCGGCCTCGAGGTCACCGCGATCACCGACGTGACGCCCATCCCGCACAACGGCTGCCGCCCACCCAAGCGGCGGCGGGTCTAGGCCATGTCTCGTTACACCGATCCGGTCTGCCGGATCTGCCGCCGCGAGGGCCTCAAGCTCTTCCTGAAGGGCAGCCGCTGCTACTCCAAGAAGTGCTCGTTCGAGCGGCGGAGCACCCCGCCCGGGATGAACCCCACCCGGCGTCGGAAGGTCAGCGAGTACGGGCTCCAGATGCGCGAGAAGCAGAAGGTCCGTCGCAGCTACTCGGTCGTCGAGCGCCAGTTCCGGAACTACTTCCGTGACGCGGCGCGCCAGAAGGGCATGACCGGCGAGAACCTGCTCCGGATGCTCGAGATGCGCCTCGATAACGTCGTGTACCGCATGGGCTTCGCCACCTCCCGAGCCCAGGCTCGCCAGCTGGTGACCCACGGCCATTTCAACGTGAACGGGCGCGGGACCAAGTCCCCCGGCCACCAGATCGCGGTCGGCGACCGGATCGAGGTGCGGGACACGCGCCGCGGTCGGACGTATTTCCAGACGGCGTCCGACACGATGCGCGCCGCCCAGGTCCCGGACTGGGTGAGCGCCGATCCGTCCAAGCTGTCCGGAACCGTCATTGCCGCACCAACCCGTGAGCAGATGCCCATGGAGTTCAACGAGCAGCTCGTCGTCGAGTACTACTCGCGCTAGGAGTTCCCCTTGCTGATGATCGAACCCGAGTCCACCGCCACTCCGCGTATCGAAGAGATCGAGGCGCAAGGCGCCGCCGGTCGCTTCGAGATCCAGCCCCTGGCCGCCGGCTACGGCGTCACGCTGGGTAACGCCCTGCGCCGCGTCCTGCTCTCGTCACTTGATGGAGCAGCCGTGACCTCGATCCAGGTGGCGAACGTGTACCACGAGTTCAGCACGATCCCGGCCGTCAAGGAAGACGTGACCCAGATCGTCCTGAACATGAAGAAGATCCGACTGCGGTCCTTCGCCCCCCACCCGGTGACCCTCAAGCTCGCCAAGCACGGGGCCGGGCTGGTGACGGCCGGCGACATTGCCGAGTCCGCGGACGTCGAGATCGTGAACCCCGACCAGGAGCTGCTCACGCTCGACTCCGACGCGGGGTCGATCGACATGGACATCACGATCGAGACCGGCGTGGGCTACCGCGCCGCCGAGCACACCGAGGAGATGCCGATCGGGGTCATCCCGGTGGATGCCATCTTCTCCCCGGTTCGCCGGGTGAACTTCTCGGTCGAGAACACCCGGGTCGGCCAGATGACGAACTTCGACAAGCTGACCCTCGAGATCGAGACCGATGGGACGACGACGCCGCAGGCGGCGCTGGCCTCCGCGGCCGGGATCCTGGTCCGCGAGTTCTCGCGCTTCGCCGAGATCGGCCGCCCGTCGGTGGGCACCGGCGACGACGTCCCGGCTCCGCTGTCGGCCAGCCTGCTGGACGCCCCGATCGAGGAGCTCGACCTGCCGATGCGGGCCTACAACAGCCTCAAGCGCAACAACATCACGAAGATCGGCCAGCTCCTGGCGCTCGGCGACGACGAGCTGCTCCGGATGCGGAACTTCGGCAAGAAGAGCCTCGACGACATGAAGGAGCGCCTGGCCCTCCGCGGCTTCATCGTTCCCGAAGATGGCACGCCGGCGGCCGACGAGGCCGACCTGCCGGCCGCGGCCGAGCTCGACGAGGCCGTTGCCGCCGAGCTGACCCGCGAGGCGTAGGAAACACCTCGATGCCGCATCGCATCGCCGGACGCAAGTTCAGCAGGCCCACGGCCCATCGCGAGCACATGCTCGCGAATCTCGCCGTGTCCGTCCTGCGCTACGAGCGCCTGAAGACCACCGAGGCCAAGGCCAAGGAGGTGCGCGGCATGGTGGATCGGCTCATCGTGACCGCCAAGAAGGGCGATCTACCGGCCCGACGGCAGCTGGTGGCCCAGCTGCCCAATGAACCGCTCATCATCGAAAAGCTGATGGGTGAACTGGCTGCCAAGTATTCCGATCGGGGGTCGGGGTTCACGCGCATCACGCGCCTGGGACCGCGGGCCGGAGACTCGGCGCCGATGGTGCAGATCGAGCTCGTCTAAGGCGGGCTCGATCGGCCGATTACAACCGAAGACCGATGCCACCCGAGGCGCGCCGTTGCGCCCGGGCGGTGATCGAGTACGACGGGACGGCGTTCGCCGGCTCGCAGCGCCAACCGCGACAGCGGACGGTGCAGGGTGAGCTGGAGGACGCGCTTAACAAACTGACCGGCGAACGGATCACGGTCCGATTCGCCGGGCGCACCGATGCCGGCGTGCATGCCACGGGCCAGGTGATCGCCTTCTGCCTGCCGAGCCGCCCCCGTGGGGAGCGGATCTCGTGGGCGGAGCTGCGGCGACGCCTCAACGCGGCGCTCACGTCGGATGTGGTGGTCCGCGCGCTGCGGTCCGCGCCTCCGGGGTTCGACCCGAGACGCGAGGCCACAATGCGGACGTACCGCTATCGGATCCGGGAGGGCGGCGACCGCCGTCCAACCGACCGGCATCGGACGCTCGAGATCCCCGATCACCTGGATGTGGCCGCCATGAGCGATGCCGCAGCCCGGCTGGTGGGGGAGCGCGACTTCGCGGCCCTCGGCAGCGACCCGCGTGGCCAGACCGATCGCCACCTGATGGCGGTGACGGTCCGGCGACGAGGGACCCTCGTCGAGGTGACGGTCACGGGGAACGCGTTCCTTCGCCGGATGGTGCGAAGCCTGGTGGCGGTGCTGCTCGCGGTCGGTCGGGGCCAGATGGCCCCCGCCGAGGTGGAGCGGGTGCTCGAGGCCCGGCAACGAGCCCTCCATGGGCGCGCGGTCCAGGCCTGTGGGCTCACCCTCGAGCGGATCAGTTTCGAACGAACAGGAGACGTGAACCGAACGTGAAGACTTACGCGGTCAAGGCCAGCGAGATCGACCGAGGCTGGTGGCTGATTGACGCCACCGATCAGCCGCTCGGCCGGTTGGCCACGCGTGTCGCCACGCTGCTCTCCGGCAAGCACAAGCCAACCTGGTCACCGCATCTGGACACCGGCGACCACGTCGTGGTCGTGAACGCGGCGCGGATCCGGGTGACCGGCAACAAGCTCACCCAGAAGCGCTACTACCGTCACTCGAACTACCCCGGTGGCCTGCGGGAGGAGACCCTCGAGGATCTCCTCGCCCGGAAGCCGGAGCGCGTGATCGAGGTCGCGGTCAAGGGGATGCTGCCCAGCAACAAGCTCGGCAACGCGATGTACCGCAAACTGAAGGTCTACCCCGGAGCCGAACACCCGCACAAGGCGCAGCGCCCGCAGGGAGCCGCCGAGCATGAGCAGGAGGCGTCGTGAGCGTCAACTACCTGTACGGAACCGGCCGCCGCAAGACGTCGGTGGCCCGCGTCCGTCTCCTGCCGGGCGACGGCAGCATCACGGTCAACGGCAAGCCCGCCGAGGAGTACTTCGGCGGCGAGACCCAGGTGGCGCCGATCCGCGTCCCGTTCACGGTGACCGACACCGAGGGCCGCTACGCGGCCAGCGTGCTGGTCGCCGGTGGGGGCACGTCGGGCCAGGCCGGAGCCATCCGCCATGGAATCGCCCGTGCGCTGCTTGCCGGCCATCCGGATTTCCGACCCACGCTCCGCGAGGCCGGGCTCCTGACCCGCGACCCGAGGGCCAAGGAGCGGAAGAAGTACGGCCTCAAGCGCGCTCGCAAGGCGCCGCAGTACACGAAGCGCTGATCATGCCGGCTCCCGGACCGATCCGGGGGCGCCCGAGAAGGCCTTTGGTAACATCCTCGGCAGACCGCAGGGGAGCTCCTGTCTGATCGTGCCGGAGAGCATCAGCGAATTCCTGAATACATTCCTGCGCGGTTCGTGGCTCTCGATCGTCGACATCGTCGTCGTCGCCATCCTGATCTACTGGCTGTTCGTGCTCATTCGGGGCACCCGCGCGGTCCGCATCCTGATCGGCCTTTCGATCGTGGCCCTTGTCTACCTGGCGGCGCAGGCCCTCGATCTCGTGCTCCTCTCCACCCTCCTCCAGGCGGGCGCCGTGGTCGGCTTGTTCGCGGTCGTGGTCGTGTTCCAGCCCGAGCTGCGCCGCGGTCTGGAGCAGATCGGCCGGATGGGCTCGCTCAATCGGCTGTTCGTGTCATCGGAGGTGTCGGCCGCGGACACGGTTGCGCGCGAGGTCTCACGAGCGGCGCGCCTGCTGGCCGGGTCGCGCCACGGTGCGCTGATGGTGATCGAGCGGGAGACGGGACTGCACGACCTGACCGCCGAGTCGGGCATTCCGATCAACGCCGACCTCCACGCCGAGCTGCTTGCCACCATCTTCTATCACGGCACCGCGCTCCATGATGGCGCGGTCGTCATCTCCGGCAACAGGATCGTGGCGGCGGGCGTTCTGCTCCCGCTCAGCCAGAACGTGCTCGACAGCGAGCGCTACGGCACCCGTCATCGGGCCGCGATCGGGATCAGCGAGCAGACCGATGCGCTCATCGTGGTGGTCAGCGAGGAGACCGGCTCCATCTCGCTCGTGGTACGCGGTCGGATCGAGCGCAACCTGAGCGAGGATCGGCTCCGCCGTCGGATCTTCAGCCTCATCAGGCCACAGGCGCCGCGCGAAGCGGCACCGCTCCTCCGGCGCACGCTCGAGGGGCGCTGGGGAATGCCAGAGGAAGAACCGGCCGAGGCACCCATCGACCCCGAGGACCGGGTCGTCCCATCCGTCGCGCCGCCGGCCAAGACGCCCGCCGAGACGCCGGATAAGGCCGAGGCGACCGAGCCGGTGGCCAGCGGAGAACGCCGCGCCTGATGGCCCTGCTGCTCGGCAACTGGCCCCTCAAGTTGGGTGCCCTGCTCCTCTCGATCCTGCTGTACGCAGGCCTCGTGTACTCCGGCTCGTTCACGGAGCAGCAGATGACCGGGGTCCCGATCCGTGCCACGAACCAGCCGTTGAACACGTACCTGCTCACCGGGGAGCTCGGGACCGTCGATGTCAGCTATCGGGCCTCGGCCAGTGTCGCCGGGAGCGTGACGATCTCGACCTTCAGCGCCTCCGTCGACCTCGCCGGGTACGACATGGCGCAGGCCGGCGAGCCGCAGCTCCTCGCGGTCGAGGTTCGCTCCCTCGACGAGGACGTGACGGTCCTCGACGCCGCGCCGCTCGAGGTGTCGGTCATCCTCGACCGGTTGGCGGTCCGATCGGTCCGCGTCGTCGTAGAACGTGGAGAAATTCCCCCCGGACTGGAGGTGGGCAGCTCCGAGGTGATGCCCGCCACGGTCCAGGCGCAGGGTCCGGAGAGCCGGCTTCGCGAGGTCACCGCGGCTCTGGCCCGAGTCCGCATCGACTCGTCCGGCATCAACGTCGAAGAGCAGGTCGACCTCGTGCCGGTGGACGTGGACGGGCAGCCGGTCGCCGCCGTCGAGCTGTCCCCGGGCACGGTCACCGTGCAGATCGAGGTGAGCACCGCCGAGACCTCGAGGACGGTGCCGGTCGCTCCTGACCTGGTCGGCAGTCCGCCGACCGGCCTCACCCTCAACGGGGTCAGCGTCGAGCCCGCCGCCGTGACCCTGTTCGGTCCCCCGGACGTCCTGGCCGGGGTCGTGAGCGTGGCCACCGCCCCGATCGACCTGGCCAGCATCACGGCCGACGGCACGATCGACGTCGCCATCATCCTGCCCGACGAGACGCAGCTGTCGGCCGGAGCCGAGTCCTCGGTCCAGGTCACGATCGACGTTGACGTCGAATTCGCAAGCCGCACGATTCTCGCCGGCCCCGTATGTCAGAACGTGGGTGCGGGCCTCACCTGTGAGCCCCAGGTGGCCCAGATCTCGGTCACGGTCACGGGCACGCGCTCGGCGGTCGCGGCTCTGACCCCCGCCCAGGTCACCCCCGTCTTGAACATGGCCGGCCTTACCGAGGGACCCCACCAGGTGACCCCGACCGTGAACCTCCCCGCCGGCATCACCCTCGTCCAGCCCCTCGGATCGGTGGCGGTGAACCTCACTGCCGGCGGTCCCTGACCGCGACCGGCAGCTGAGGTGGGCCGCCTATTCGGCACTGACGGCATCCGCGGAGTCGCCAATGTCGACCTGACCCCGACCCTGGCCTATGACCTCGGCCGCGCGCTGGGCCACTACGTGGACGGCGCCGGCCGGAGCGTGGTGGTCGGGCGCGATACGCGCCGCTCGGGCGAAATGCTCGCCGCGGCCCTGGCTGCCGGGCTGACCTCGGTCGGCACCGACGTGCTTGATATCGGCGTGGTGCCCACGCCGTGCCTGGCCTACGTGGCGGAGCACGGCGAGCACGTGGCAGGGGTGATGGTTTCCGCCTCCCACAACCCTCCGGACGACAACGGGCTGAAAGTCGTGTCCGGGGGGCGGAAGATGGATGACGAGGCCGAGGAGCGGCTGGAGCACCTCATCTTTCAGGCCGAGGCCCTGCCCGGGCCCACGAACGCGGGCCTAGGTCGTGTTCGTCATGACCCGACCGCGGTCGAAGGCTATCGGGCACACCTGGCGGCGATCGCCGGCGATAGTCTCGCCGGCCTGCGGATCGGGGTCGACGCCGCCCATGGGTCCGCATCGGTGTTCGGGCCCGACACGCTCGAGGCCCTCGGGGCGGAGGTGACCGCCATCCACGTCGATCCCGACGGCACGAACATCAACATCGGTGGAGGCGCGACGGAGCCCACCGCGCTCGCCGACCTGGTGAAGGCCCGGGGCCTGGACATGGGCTTCGCATTTGACGGCGATGCCGACCGGCTGATCGCGGTGAGCGAGTCCGGCACGATCGTGGACGGCGACGGCGTGATGGGCATCTGCGCCCTCCAACGGCTGGCTGCGGGAACGCTGCCCGAGTCGACCCTGGTCGTATCAGTCATGAGCAATGACGGGCTGGTGCGAGCCGTGGAGGCGGCCGGTGGCCGGGTCATCCGGGCCCCGGTGGGGGACCGGCACATCGTGGAAGCGATGGAGCGCTCGGGAGCCATGCTCGGAGGCGAGCAGTCGGGGCACATCATCTTTCGCGATCTGGCCTCGACCGGCGACGGGCTGCTGACCGCCATCCAGCTCGTCGCCGCGATCCGCGCCGGAGGTGGGGCGAGTCTCGGCGAGCTGGCCGCCAGAATTCCGAGGCTTCCGCAGGTGGTGATAAACTCCGGCGTCCGCCACAAGGACCAGTGGCAGGTCGACCCGCTTTTTGCCGATGCCGTGGCGCGGGCGACAGCCCGGCTGGGCAGCCGGGGCCGGATTCTCGTCCGCGCCTCGGGTACTGAGCCCAAGCTGCGGATCATGGTCGAAGGTGAGGAGCCCGAAGAGATCGCCACCATTGCCCGAGAACTCGCCGACCTGGCGACCGCACGGCTCAACTAGCAGGGCCCGGAGGGAACCATGTGCGGGATCGTGGGATATGTCGGACCGCGTGACGCGACGCCGATCCTGCTCGAGGGCCTGCGGCGCCTCGAATATCGCGGCTACGACTCGGCCGGAATCGCGGTTCTGACTGATGCCGGAACCGTGTTCGTGGAGAAGAAGGCGGGCAAGCTCTCGAACCTCACCGACCAGCTGAACGGGTCCAGCCCGCACGGCCATCCGGGTATCGCGCACACCCGCTGGGCGACCCACGGTGCCCCGACCGATCTGAACGCCCACCCCCATGCTGACTGCACCGGCAAGCTGGCGCTCATCCACAACGGGATCATCGAGAACTACGTCGAGCTCCGGGACCGGCTGGCTGCCGCCGGGCACACGTTCACCTCGGAGACCGATACCGAGGTCCTCGCCCACCTGATCGAAGAGCGGTACGAGGGCGACCTGGTCGAGGCGGTCCGCCAGGCCCTGGGCCAGGTCCAGGGCGCCTACGCGATCGGGGTCATGCACACCGACCACCCCGACCTCATCGTCGGCGCCCGAATGAACGTGCCGCTCATCGTCGGGCTCGGCGAGGGAGAAGGCTTTCTGGCCAGTGACGTGCCCGCCATCCTGGAGCACACGCGCCGGATCGTCATCCTCCACGAAGGGGACATCGCGGCCGTGACGCCCGACGGCACGCGGGTCGTGGGCCTCGATGGTGATGAGCTCGAACGAGACGTGACCGAGATCACGTGGAACCTGGAAGCGGCCGAGAAGGGCGGGTTCGCCCACTTCACGCTGAAGGAGATCTACGAGCAGCCGCATGCCATCCAGGAGGCCATTCGCGCCCGGGTCGACGGACGCGGCGGCATCCATCTCCCCGAGCTGGCGGGCATCGAGGACAAGCTTCGCGAGGCGGACCGGATCTACCTCGTGGCCTGCGGTACGGCCCACTACGCTTCGAACGTAGGGGCCTACCTGTTCCAGCAATGGACAGGGCTGCCCGCGGTCTCGGTCATCGGCTCGGAGATGCGCTACGCCCCGCCACCGATCACCGATCGCACGGTCGTCATCAGCGTCAGCCAGTCGGGCGAGACCGCGGACACGATTGCGCCCACCCGACTGGCGCGTGAGCGTGGCGCCACGGTCCTTGTCGTGACCAACGTGGTGGGCAGCGCGCTGACCCGCGACGGCGACGCGACGGCGTACCTCCAGGCCGGCCCCGAAATCGGGGTGGCCTCGACCAAGGCCTTCGTGACCCAGGTCCTCGTCCTCCAGATGATCGCCCTCCACCTGGCCGGTCTGCGCGGGACGATGACGTCCTCGCAGCTGGCCACCTTCGGGCTCGGGCTCCGTGCGCTGCCCCGAGCGGCCGTGGCCGCGCTCGACTGCGCGACGCAGGTTCGCGACATCGCCCGACGCTGGGCCGAGGTCAACGTCCAGGACGTCATGTACATCGGTCGCGGAGTCGGCTTCCCGATCGCGATGGAGGGCGCGCTCAAGCTCAAAGAGCTGTCGTATGTGCACGCGGAGGGCTATGCCGCGGGCGAGCTCAAGCACGGACCGATCGCGCTGCTCGACGCCGACACGCCGCTGGTGGCGATCGTCACCCGCGGGTCGGTCTACGACAAGGTCCTGTCAAACGTGTCCGAGGCCCGGGCCCGCCAGGCACCGGTGGTCGCGGTCGCCACGGTCGGCGACGAGCAGATCGGAGCCCATGCGGAGGACGTCCTCCTCGTCCCGGAGACGCTCGAAGAGCTGTCCCCGGTCATCAGCATTCTCCCGCTGCAGCTGCTCGCCTACGAGGTTGCCGTTTCCCGAGGCACGGACGTCGACCAGCCGCGCAACCTCGCCAAATCGGTCACCGTCGAGTAGACGACGGGTGGGCGCCGCCCCATGAGCCGCCACGAGATCGGAGTTGACCTGGTCGACATCGATCGGATCGCCCAAACCCTCCAGCGCCACCCGCAGCGCTTCCGCAAGCGGGTCCTGACCGAGCGCGAGGACCGATATTGCGGCAACAAGATCGAACGGGTCGCCGGCCGCTGGGCGGCGAAGGAGGCGGTGAGCAAGGTCCTCGGACTGGGCGTGCGCGGTGTCGGCTGGCGCGAGATCGAGGTGCTGCCCAACTTCGCCGGCCAGCCGCAGGTCCTGCTCCACGATCGCGCGGCGGCTCGCGCCGCGCGCCTTGGTATCGGCGAGGTCACCGTGTCGATCTCCCACGAGCGGCGGATGGCGGTCGCGGTCGCGGTCGCCGAGCGTCTGTCCGAAAGCTGATTGCCGATGGCGGAGGCGGGCACCACGCTGACCCAGGGCTGGGTTGCGGCCCACCTGCCGCCTCGACCCGCGATCAGCCACAAGGGAACCTTCGGCCGCGTCCTCGTCGTCGCCGGATCGCTCGAATATTCCGGCGCGGCGCTCCTGACCGGCCTGGGTGCGGCACGCGGCGGGGCAGGGCTCGTCTGCCTGGCGACACCCGAATCCGTCGGTCTGCGCCTGCTGGGCCTCGTCCCGGAGCTGACCGGCCTGCTCCTGCCCGAGGAGGCCGTGGGCCTCGTGGCCCCAGCCGGCTGGCGCCAGCTGACCGCCGCCGCCGCCCAATACGACGCCGTGGTGGTCGGTCCGGGGCTGGGACGCCATGCCTCGACCCTCCGGCGCGCCGCCCGTCTGCTCGGCGAGCTCCGGCGCCCGGTGGTGATCGATGCCGATGGCCTGACCGCGCTGGCTGCCCGCGAGCGCTGGTGGCGTACCGTGACTGCGCCGGCCGTCCTGAGCCCGCACCCGGGCGAGTTCGCGCGCCTTCTGCGCGATGGAAACGCGCCACCCGACGATGACGACGCCGCTCGCGAAACCGCGGCCAACCAGGCCGCCCGGCTGTGGGAGCACGTCCTCGTCCTGAAGGGCGCCAACACGGTTGTGGCCTCACCGGACGGACAGATCCTGCGCTCCGCGGTGGCCACGCCCGCCCTGGCTACGGCCGGCAGCGGCGACGTCCTGGCTGGGGTCATCGGCGCCATGCTGGCCGCCGGCCTGTCGCCCCTCGACGCGGCGGGGGTCGGCGTGGCGGTTCATGCGGCTGCCGGGGTCCTCGCCGAGCAGCGAATGGGGACCTCCGGCGTCCTTGCCTCGGACATCGCCGGGCTTCTACCGGAGGCCACGTCCGCCCTCCGACGGGGGGCCCCCGACCGGTGACCCTCATCGCGATGGGCGCCGGGCACCGGGCGTGGCTGGACATCGACCACGCGGCCCTGGCCGCCAACCTGGCCACGCTCCGTGGCCGGGCGGGCCCGGATCGACAGGTCATCGCGGTCGTGAAGGCCAACGCCTACGGCCATGGGGCGATCGAGGTCGCGCAGACTCTCGTCGAGCAGGGGGCAGAGCGCGTGGCGGTGGCGACCCTGTCCGAGGCCGCCGAGCTGCGGGCCAGCGGCCAGGACGCTCCGCTCGTCCTGCTCTGGACCGTCGGCGCGGACGAAGCGGCCGAGGTGGTCGCCCTCGGCCTGGAACCGGTGGTCGACAGCACCGCGTACGTGGACGCCCTGGCCACCCAGGCGGTCGCGGCCGGACGTCGAATCGGCGTGCATCTGAAGATCGACAGCGGGCTCGGCCGGCAGGGGATCGAACCCGAGCACGCGCTCGAGCTGGCGGCCCGCATCGTGGCCAGCCCGGGTCTGGTCCTCACCGGGACGATGACCCATCTCGCGGCCGCCGCCGACGTGGCGTTCACGGCGCGGCAGATCGACACGTTCGATTCGGTCCTCTCAAACCTCCGCGCGGGCGGAATTGACGCAGGAATCGTGCACGTCGGCGGGACGGGCGCCATCCTTGCCGACGTGGGCACCATCGCCACAGGGATCCGGCCGGGAATCGGGCTCTACGGGCTCCGCCCGGGCACGGCGGACGCTCGCGCCGCCGGGCTGACGCCCGTGTTGAGCCTCCGCGCCCGGCCGGTCCGCGTCTTCGAAGTCGCGGCCGGGACCCCGATCGGGTACGGCATGCGCTGGACCGCGGCGCGCCGATCACGGCTCGCCACGCTGCCTCTCGGCTACGGCGATGGGTGGCCGCGAGCCCATCTGAACAACGGCTGGGCGTTGGTTGGTGGCCGGCGGAGCCCGATGGTCGGCGCGATCAGCATGGACGGACTGGTGGTGGACGTGACCGATGCCGGGCCGGTCACCGGCGACGACGAGTTCGTGCTCATCGGACGCCAGGGGGACGACGAAATCACCGCCGACGAGGTGGCCGAGCAGCGCGGCACGATCGGATACGAGGTGACGACGATGCTCCGTGAGCGCCTCCCCCGGCGGCACCACCGGCCATGACCACCGTGCGCAACCCCGGGGCGACGCCGGCCGAGCCCCCGGGCGAGGCGCGGCCGCGCCTGGCGCCGACACCGGTCCGAGTGACACCCGAGACCGAGCTCACCCTCCTGCTGGACGTGGGCAGCGCATGGACGAAGGCGGCCCTCGTCGGGCGAGCCGGCGGTCGATGGCGGATCGTGAGCGGGACGGCCCAGCCCACGGCGTGGGGTGAATCGGTCCTGGTCGAGGACCTTGTCGGCCGGCTGACGCCGCATGCCGATGCGCGCCTCGCGCGCCGCCTGGCGAACCTCGTCCGCGAGGCCCCGCGGATCACCTGCCGATCGCCACGCCGCGCTGGTCGGCTGGCCGTGGTCGGGGACACGACCGCCGGCGTCGAGAGCGCCATGGCGGTCGCCGTCCGGAGCGGGTGGACGGTCGAGGCAGGCGTCGGAGGCGATGACCGCAAATCGGACGCCGAGCGGTTCACCCTCCTGCGTGGTGTCGAGGTGGATGCCTGGCTCGCGGTGCCGTCCGGGGGGCACGGCGATCGGTTGTGGGGCCTGATGGCCGGTGCGCGAGGTCCATCCTCCGCCCCGGTGGTGGTCGTGGCTGCCGACGACCAGGAGGATCGGTTCACGGCCCTGTTCGGGACCGGGACCCGCGTAATCTCGTCGGTCATCGACGACCGCCTCGCCGAAGCCCTGTTCGATCGGCTGACCGCGATGAATGGGCTCGGCCAGCCCCGGTCGGCCACTCCGGTCGCCTTCGGACGGGCGATGGAAGCCCTTGCTCGGGGTCTCGGCCTGACCGTCCTCGGTATCGACGCCGGGTCCTCCTGGCTGGCATGGCACCACGCCACCGGTCGCGACATGGGCCGAACTGCCGTGATCGCCGCCACGCCCGACCAGCCGCTGCCAAGTGGCTCGCGAGCCGCGGCGGAGGTTCTCCCGGCCGACGTGGACGAGTTCACGACCACCGATGCGATGGCAAGCCTCGCCGCCCGGCGATCCGCGATCCCGGCCTCCCCGGTCGAGGCCGCCATCGCACAGGCGATCGGCATCGACCGGCTCGCCGCCGCTCGGCGGTGGCTCGGCGGCTGCCCCCCGGTCGATCTGCTGGTCGGTGGCGGCCGGCTCCTGGTCGGCTCGTCGCACCCGGCCGATGCCGCCATGATCCTGCTCGATGGGCTCCGGCCGCCGGGCATCACCCAGCTTGCGCTCGATCCGTGGGGGATCTGCGGGCCGCTGGGCGGACTGCCGGACGCGGACATCGACGAGGCGCTCGAGACCCTCCGTGATGACCTGCTCATGCCGCTCGGTACGGCGGTCGTGTCGCGCGGTGGGCAGTCGGGACAGCTCGCCTTCCGTGCGCGACTCCACCGTCCCGGCTGGCCCGACTCCACCGCGGTCGAGGTCCGGGCAGGATCGATGACCGTCCTGCCCCTCGAGCGCGGCGCGGCAGGCGAGCTCGAGATCGAGCTCGAGCGGGGCGTTCATATTGGTCCCCCCGTCCGGGGCCAGCGCCTGCGGGCGTCGGTGACCGGCGGGGCCGTGGGCATCGTGCTCGATGCGCGCGACGACCCGATCCAGCTTCCCACGCGCCCCGGCGATGCCCGTTCCATGATCCAGGCCTGGCGCGACGCGCTCCGTCGCGAGACGCGGCCGGGGGGCACAGGATGAGCGGGACCGATCCGTATCGGCATCGGATCCGCCTTCCAGCAGGCGCCGAGCCCACCGTTGCGGTCGGTGACGAGGTCCAGCCCGGCGACCCGGTGGCCTCCTCGACGCGACCGGGGACCAGCGTCTCGGTGCCGCTGGCCCGCCCCCTTCATCGCGGCCGGGACGAGGTCGTTGATCTCCTGGTCGTTGCGCCCGGCGGCCGGGTGCGGGTGGACCAGCCCATCGCCCGCACCCCCGACCGCGACGTTCGCTCACCGGTGGACGGGATCATGCTTGCCTACGACCCGTCGAAGGGCGACGCCATCGTGCTTGGCCTGGAGCCATCCGATCCGATCCTGAGTGATGTCCGAGGGATCGTGATGGAGGTCAACCGCGGCGCCGTCACGATCGCCGTTCCGGCCGTCATGCTGGCCGGGGTGGCGGGCAGCGGGGCGGCGGTTCACGGTCCACTCACGATCGCGGTCACCAACGCCGAAGCGCCCCTTGAGCCGGCCATGATCGACGCCGATGCCGCGGGCCGGATCATGGTCGGTGGGTCGTGGGCCTCAGCCGAGGTCATCACTCGGGCCCGGGCGGTCGGCGTGGCCGGCATCATCGTCGGCGGCCTCCACGCCCGCGAGCTGGCCGAGTTCACCGGCCTCCAGCATCGCCGCAGCCTGCTCGGCACCGCCGCC
>DASYGU010000094.1:0-2937 GCA_035999355.1 Candidatus Limnocylindria bacterium
CGCGATCGCCGAAAGGCGGCGTTCGAGGAAAGTCCGAGCTCCATAGAGCAGGTTCGCGGGTAACACCCGTCCGCCGTGAGGCGAGGACCAGCGCCACAGTGACGATGCCCGCGCAAGCGGGAGTGAAACGGGCAAGCTCGAGCCGGAGCAAGACCGAATAGGAGGGCGATGCGGCCTTCGGGCCGCGACAGGTGGCTCGCCGAGCCCTCGGGTAGGTCGCCCAGATGGATGGCCGTCACCGGGCTTCGGTCCGGGACAGAACTCGGCTTACCGGCCGCTCTCCAGGGATCTCCCCGAGGTCAGTCCTCGTCGGCCCGCCAGATGCCCTTCGCCGTGCAGGCGTTGCAGATCGGCCGGGCCTCCACGAACGTCCCCAGCGACAGCGGATGCTCGCGACCCCCGAGCAGGCAGCTGACCTGTACTTCTCGTCCGCCGGGGACCGGCGTGATGGCTACGTGTCGGACGCTGCAGCGACGGATCTGTCCGGCGCGAGGAATCGGAGTCCGTTGCGGCGCGTCGCTGCGTTCGACCGCCATGAGATCACGAGCCTGCGCGGCGGACCGGGCGTGCTCAATGGCGCGTTCGTACCATGGCCCGACCTGTCGCTCGGCTGGTCGAGTCCGGACCCGCGGAGCGGTATCCTCGATCCATGTTCAGGCGCGGCAGCAAGCCTGCGCAGTCGACGGCCGACGTCGATCGCCAGGCGCTGTTCGAGAAACTCGCCCTCCGGCCCGAATCCGTTTGTCCGTTCCTCGGGCTGGCGGCGGCGCGCTCCGAGTACGAAGAGCAGGCGACCGACGATCACCGGTGCTACGCGTTCGGCGACCCGGAGCCGCTCTCCGGGGAGCAGCAGCGGAACGTCTGCCTCCAGCTGGGCTACGCGAACTGCCCGCGCTACCTCCGCGGCGTTCTCGTCATCCCGACCGACGAGCTCGAAGCGCTTCGGCGCCCGCAGCAGAAGGTCCCGCCGCCGCCGCCGCCGGCAACTGGCCAGACCCCGGCCCAGGGCGGCGATCGCCGCCGCTGGGTGGTCGTCCTGCTGCTGGTGCTCCTCATTGGCGGCCTGGGCGGCTTCCTGATCTTTGGCGGCCGGCAGCCCATCGCCGGCGGACCGAGCCCGACTCCCGAGCCATCGACGCCGGCGACGCCGGCTTCGGCCGAGCCGAGCGCCTCTGTCGGGGCGTCCCTCCAGATCCCGAGCCCGGATCCCACCCCGGAGCCGGGTGACGAGTTCATCGGCTACGAGGTGACCGTCGTGCCAGGCCGGAACGACATCTTCCGGGTGGATGACGCCGGCGATATCGTGGAGTCCAACCACGTCTTCTTCGACAACTTCAGCCGCGCCCCGGTCGACCGGGTGGTTGCCAGCAACGACCTGCTGCACTGGCGCGTGACCGAGGGCGAGGTCCTCGGCTGGTCGTACATCCGTGACGAGTCCGGACGGTTCTTCATCCGCGAGGTGTACCGCGGACCGGACGGCTCGCTGCGCTACACCGTCTTGTCGGAGTCCGACACCTAGCCCGAGATTCGGTCCCGCCGCGGCCCTTCCGGTCCGTCCAGCCCGGCCTCCACCACGCGCGAAAAACACCTTGACGGGTGGATGTTGCCCTGTATGATGGCGCCCTGTGGCTCAAAGTGGGGCCAAATGGGGACCAGTGGTAGGGTGATCGAGTGGAGAGGACCCCGTTCCTTACTGGCGAGTACCGACATGCGCTCGACGATCGCGGTCGGATCGCCGTCCCTGCCCGCTTTCGGAATCGGATGGCAGAGGGCGCGACCCTCACCCGCTGGCTCGACGCCTGCCTGGCCGTCTTCCCCCGCGACGCGTGGGCCGAGCTGGCCGAGAAGCTGCGGAGCCTCCCGTTGACCAGCACGCAGGCCCGAGAGTTCGGCCGCTTCATGTCATCCGGCGCGGTCGACGTGGAGCTGGACAAGCAGGGCCGCCTGTTGGTGCCGAGCTACCTGCGCACCTACGCCGGCCTGGAGCCGGGCGAGGTGATCGTGGTCGGCGTTCTGAACCGGCTCGAGATCTGGGCGCCTTCGGCCTGGGAGCCGTACCGCTCGCGGATCGAGGACACACCCGAGGCCCTGGCGGAGCAATTGCAGGACCTGGGGATCTAAGGCCCGTGGCGCGATGACGCACGTCACGACCAGCCCATTCATGCGTCTCCGGGCCGCTCGGCCCGTCACCGGACCCTCGAGGGACAGTCACGCATGGGAGAAGGGCATCTGCCGGTTCTCGTCGACGAGGTTGTCGCCTCGTTGGCCCTCCGTGCCGGCAGCTCCATCGCGGACTGCACGGTCGGTGGCGGTGGGCACGCCGAGCGGCTTCTGGAGGCCGTGTCTCCGGACGGCCGCCTCCTCGGCCTCGATGCCGACGAGGCGGCTGTTCGCGAGGCGTCTCGTACCCTGGCCCGCTTCGGGGATCGGGCCGTCATTCGCCACTCGAACTTCAGCGCGCTCGAAGACGTCGCGCGGGCCGAGGGCATGGTCCCGCTCGACGGCGTCCTGTTCGACCTTGGCCTCTCGAGCTACCAGCTCGCCGACGCGCGGCGCGGTTTCGCCTTCACGGCGGACGCGCCGCCGGACATGAGATTCGATGAAACGAGTGGTGTTTCGGCTCTCGAGCTCATCGACCGCTCCTCGGAGCGAGAGCTCGCCGGAATCCTCGAGACGCTTGGTGAAGAACGCCGTGCAGGCCGCATCGCGAAGGCGATCCTGGCGGCGCGTACGTCGGGCCGTATCGTGACGGCCACCGACCTGGCGGCCGTGGTGGCGTCTGCAGTCCCGGCCGGGGGGGCCGACGCGGGACGCATCCACCCGGCCACCAGGACCTTCCAGGCCCTCCGGATCGCGGTGAATCGGGAGCTCGAGGTGCTCGAAGCCGGGCTGGCCGCATCGCTCCGCGTCCTGCGCCCGGGGGGCCGGCTGGCGGTC
>DASYGU010000124.1:0-2470 GCA_035999355.1 Candidatus Limnocylindria bacterium
TGGCCGACGAGCGGCTCGAGCTTACCCGGCGCGAGCTGGACCGGATCATCGCCGAGCGTGCCGGGCTTGACCCGGCCGAGGACCGGTGACCGCTTCCACCAGCCCCGAGGCGGCCCCGCTGCCGGAGATCGACGCACCGCAGGTGATCGAGGTCATCGTCGGCTTCATCCGCAGCCAGCTGGAGCAGACCGGCTTCGAGCGGCTGGTCGTGGGCCTCTCGGGCGGCGTGGACAGTGCGACGGTCGCGTACCTCGCCGCCCGGGCGGTGCCTGCTGAGAATCTGCTGGCGGTCCGGATGCCGTACCGGACCTCGGACCCGTCCTCCGAGACCGATGCGCTCGCCGTCATCGAAGCGCTCGGGTGTGACGCCCAGCGCGTGGATCTCACCGCCGCGGCCGACCCGCTGCTCACCCTCGTCGGCCACGGGGACGAACCCGCGATCCGTGTCCGCCGAGGCAACGTCCTGGCCCGGCTGCGGATGATCGTGCTCTACGACCGTTCCGCGGCGTTCGACGCCCTCGTATGCGGGACCTCGAACAAGACCGAGGCGCTGCTTGGCTACGGGACCCTCCATGGCGACATGGCGGCGGCCATCCAGCCTATCGGCGACCTGTACAAGAGCCAGCTCCGGGCCGTCGCGACCGTCCTTGGCGTGCCGCCTCAGATCGTGGCCAAGCCACCATCGGCCGACCTGTGGCCCGGGCAGACCGACGAGGACGAGCTGGGAGCCACGTATGACGACCTCGATCGGATCCTGTTCGCGGTCGTCGACCGGCGCTGGACGGTGGACCGATGCGTGCGGGCGGGCATGGACGGCGACTTCGTGCGCTGGGTGGTCGAGCGGGTGGCGCGCAACGAGTTCAAGCGCCAGATGCCGCCCGCGGCCAAAGTGAGCCTGCGCACGCCGGGCATCGACCACCTGTATCCCCGCCGCCGCCCCGGCTCCCGGCGCTCGACCCCGCCCGCCGACTGACCGGACCGATGGCCGGCCGGCTCGTGGTAGTGGGCACTCCGATCGGGAATCTCGGCGACCTGTCGCCCCGGGCGGCGGACGCGCTGCGCGAGGCCGATCTCGTCGTCGCCGAAGACACGCGCGTTGCGGCGAAGCTGCTCCGCTTCATCGGCGCCCGACGGCCGACCCAATCGTTCACCGAGCACAACGCCGCTGAGCGGCTGCCCGGCCTCCTGGACCGCCTCGCGGCCGGAGACACGCTGGCGCTGACCACCGACGCGGGAATGCCCGCCGTCTCCGATCCGGGGGCCGAACTGGTGGCCGCTGCCCGTGCCGCCGGACACGAGGTCACCGTCGTGCCCGGCCCCTCGGCCGTGACGGCCGCGCTCGCCCTTGCCGGCGTCTCGGGCGCGGCGGGCACCGGGTTCCTGTTCGGTGGCTTCCTGCCGGCGCGGCCGGCGTCCGCCCGCCATGCCGAGATGGAACGACTGGTCGCCGCGGCGGCGAGCGTGGGCCTCCCTCTGATCCTGTTCGAGGCTCCGCACCGGGTGCGCCGCCTGCTCGAGGAGCTCGCGGACCTCGTCGATCAGCACCCCGGTCTCCAGGTCGCGGCCGGGCGAGAGCTGACCAAGCTCCACGAGGAGGTGGTGGCCGGCACCCCGTCGGAGGTCGCGGCCGCTCTGCCCGCGCCGCGCGGGGAGTTCACGGTCGTCGCGTCGGGGTTTGCGCCTGCTGAAGGTGCGGCGCCAGCCGTCGATGCTCATGTCCTGGCCGCCGCAGCCCGGGCTGCCGGACTTTCGGACCGATCGGTGGTCGAGATCCTCCGCGCGGCCGGCATCGGTCGCCGTGAAGCCTATGCTCTGGCCCAGTCGTCGCATTCGGGGAGTGCATCCAGGAAATGACCCAGGCCTTGACCACCGATGTCAGGCTGCCCGATGGCTACACCGCCCGGCCTGTGGACCCCGATCCCGACGCCCGCGCCATCTACGAGCTGTGCGCCGAGGCCGCCGTGGCCGAGTACGGGACGCCCGATGTCACGCCTCAGCTGGTCCGAGAGAGCTGGAATACCCCCGGCTTCGTCCCAGAGCGGGACACCCGCCTCGTCCTGGACGTCGCCAGCCAGCCGGCGGCGCTGGTGGAGTACTACGAGAACGGCCCTGCCTACGTCGCACCGTTCATGTATGTCCGGGTCCGCCCGCATCTGCTCGGTGCGGGCCTCGTGGAAGCGCTCGTGGCCTGGGCCGAGCAGCGCAGCCAGCAAGCCGTGGAGCGGGCGGCGCCTGATCTTCGCGTCGCGCTCCACACCAGCGTGGCGGCGGCGAATCCGGAGACGATCGGGATCCTCGAGCGGATGGGGTGGGCGTTCGAACGCGTCTTCTGGACGATGGAGATCGATCTCGGTGACGAGCCACCCGAGCCCGTGGTGCTCCCCGACGGGATCCTGATCCGCAGCGCAGAAGCGGGACAGGACGAGCCGGCCATTCATCAGCTCGAGGCCGATGCCTTCTCGGGCCATTT
>DASYGU010000135.1:0-3715 GCA_035999355.1 Candidatus Limnocylindria bacterium
CGGGACAGCGCGAAGGGCCGGGACCTGGCCGCGAACCCGCGGGCGGCGGCCGTCTTCTGGTGGGAAGGCACGAACCGCCAGGTACGGGTCAGCGGCGCGGTCGCCCCGGTGGACGACGCCGAATCCGATGCCTACTGGGCCTCGCGCCCGGTCGGCCACCAGCTCGCAGCCCGGGCGTCAGCCCAGGGCGAGCCCGTCGACGATCGCCCATCGCTCGAGGCACAGGTAGAGGCGATGCGGAGCCGATTCGGGCCGGACGGGCCCGTGCCGCGGCCGCCCTCCTGGGGCGGCTATCGGCTGACCGCCGAGGTCGTCGAGCTATGGGAGAGCCGCGAGGACCGGCTCCATGATCGGATCGAGTACCAGCGCCGCCCCGACGGCGGCTGGGATCGGAGGCGTCTGCAGCCCTAGCCCGAGGCCAGGTGGTGCTCCCGCCGGTGGAGACGGGCGATCAGGGCGTTCATGAGCGGGATCGCCATCTCGGGATATTCCTTCAGCAACGCGGTGAACTCCCACGCCACGAACAGGATGCAATCGGTGGTCTCGTCCGCCACGACCGTCGCGCTGCGGGGGTGCTCCTCGATGAGCGCCAGCTCGCCGAAGAAGTCGCCCGCGCCGAGCATGGGAGGTCGCCCGTCACCGCCGCCTTCGCGCTCGACGTGGACCTTCCCGCTCAGGATGATGTACAGGGCGGAGGCCGGCGCGCCTTCTTTGACGATGGTCTCGCCAGCGGCGTAGGTTCGGTGTTTGCCCTGCTCCGCGAGGCGTTTGATCGTCTTGCGGTCGAGGCTCGAAAGAAGCGGGGTTGCGGCGAGAGCGGCTTCAACGTCCATGACCGCATGGTAGCGCCGGATCGGCGTCGCGGGAAGGTCTCTTGCCGTCGGCTCAGTGGCCGATGAGGGTCACCCGAACGAGGCCGCGGAGCTGCTCGGCATCGGCCTCCTTGTCCAACCGCCGGTCACGATGACGGCGTCGGAGGATCCGGATGTAGGCCATGGTGCCCAGGATGAGCCCGGCGAGGGCCATCAGAACGATGATCGGGTCAGCCGGCAGGAACGGCATGCCCGGAGCGTGGGCGCCGCCGCGGCCCGCGGGTATGGGAGGAAGGTACCGAGGCAGCCCGTCACTTTGGCGGACGAGCCGGTCAGAACGGCTTGGTCACCATCAGGACGACGATGAGGAGGACGAGCGCGGTCGTGATCAGGCCAAGGGTCGTGGACCGGCGGGCCGCCGCCTGGTAGGCCGATGACGTGACGTCCCGTTCGGCTTCGACGAGCTGGCGTCGAATGGCCGGCCCGAACGCGGCAATGCCAATCACCGCGACGGCGATGTACAGCCCGATGGCGGCCAGGATCCAGCCGGTCGTGAAGCTGTACGCCCCGCTCAGGACCATGAGCACGCCGGTGATGAGCAGCACGATGTAGGCCGGGTTGGCGAGGCGGCTGTCAATCGCCCGCACCGTCCGAATGACGAAGACCAGCCGATCCTGGTCGGTGCCGGCGGCGCGGAACCAGATCGCATAGGTCAAGTTCGCCCCGACCGCGGTGATGGCCGCCAGGACGTGAATTAGCAGCAGGATGACCACGGTCAGCGGGCCGAGCGGACCAGCTCCAGGGCGCGCTCAGCCTGGGCCACGTGCAGGCGATCGTGGCCCGCGATGAGGGTGAAGGTCAGCTCGTAGCTCTCCGGTCCTCGCTCGCGGTGCATTCCGATCCGGGAGCGGGCCTCGACGGGCGTCCGGGCCCGCAGCCCGAGGTTCGCCTGGCGCAGGGGCTCGAACAGGGCGAGCAGCACCTCGGGCTCCTCGGTCGGCTGGTGGAGGTGGTTCACCCACAGATCCTGGTCGTAGCCCACCAGCTCCGGTTCGTCGTGAGCCAGGATCCATCGGTACCGACCGCTGGCCACCAGCTCCGCGTCGGTGATGTGGGCAACGCATTCCAGGACGGACCACTCGCTCGCCGCCGGCCGGATTCGCAGATCGGGTCCCGCCTCGGCGATCAGCGCACGGATCAGCTCCGGTGTCGCGGCCTGCACCTCGGCTGGGTCATCGGTCCCCACCAGGCCGACGAGCAGGTCCTGGTACGCCTTCGGGGCGTCGATCGGATCCGGGCTGGACTCGACGGTGAACGAGGTCGGCTCGGTCATCGGGCTGAGGATACCCGGCAGGCGGCCGTCATCCGACCGGCGTCAGCGTGCAGCCTGCCGCCCGCGCATCCTCCGCGAACTGCTCCAGGGCCTCATCCTCGGTCGCGCTGGCCTGGAGCAGGGCCATGATCCGATCGACGCCGGCATCGCGATGACCGGCCAGCAGCTCGACCCGAGCCGGGCCCGGCGTGGCGACGTCGAACCGGCTGATGTTCACCGAGATCCGCAGCATCGCCGGGTCGCGTCCGATCTCCTCGCAGCGCGACGCGATAACCTCCCGCGCGCCGCGGACCTCGTCCGGGCTGAGCCAGTCCAGGTTGAGCTCATCGGCAAAGCGCGCCGCCAGGCGCCAGGTCACGTTCGGCCCGTTGCCGCCGACCATGATCGGCACCCGCGGCTCCTGGAGGCCCCGGGGCTCGTTGATCGCGTCGGTCACCGAGGCATGCTCGCCGGCGTAGGTCGCGTGTCCCGGCGCGAGCATCCGGGTGATGACCTCGAGGTGGTCGCGGAGCATCGCGAGGCGGGTCTTCGTGTCGGGGAACCCGTAACCGTAGGCCCGCCACTCGTCCTCCTTCCAGCCGGCTCCGATTCCCAGCTCCATCCGGCCGCCGCTGATAAGGTCCATGGTCCCGATCATCTTGGCCGTGAGCGCGGGGTTGCGGAATGCCGTGCATATGACCACCTGACCGATGCGGACGCGCGTGGTGAGCACGGCCAGGGCCGACAGGGTAGTGAACGACTCGAAGGTCAGCTCATCGGTCGGCTCGGGCTCGGTCGTGAAGTGGTCGAAGACCCAGATCGACTCGAAACCCAGGCGTTCCGCCTGTTGAGCCACGGCGACCGTCCGCTCCCAGGCCCGCCGCGGGTCCCATCCGTCGTACTCGCCGGTCCAGCCCTGCGGCAGGACCACCCCAACGTCCATTCACCGAACGATACCCGTCCTGCCTGGAGCCGGGGTTGGCGCATGGCTGCATTGCAATTTCGCGACAATTTCTGGCTGTGAAATGAGGACCGCCGCCGTCTTCCGCGATCGGATACGGCGCACAGGACCACCCGAGTGGCGACAGGAATCAACGGAAGTGCCGCCGTCACGATTTCCGGCAGCGGCTTCGCTCTATGATTTTGTGGGGTCGCGCATGGTGCGGATCATTGCGGTGGGGTCGCGCATAGCCCGGACCATGGCGGTTGAGCTGTTGAAGGCCCCAGGAGGTGCCCTGATGGGCAATGTGCCCAGCCCGAGCCGTCGCGGATTCGCGCGAGCGATCACGATCGCGCTGACGGCCGCGTTTTCGTTGAGCCTCATTCTTGCGGGAACGGCATCCGCCGCGACGCCGCACAGGTGGCACGATGATCACCTGTTGTACCTCGCGCCTGACTACGCGCAGACGCAGCCTTGCCCAAGAGCCACCGACGCGTGGCTGGGCATGAACACGTCAGGGAAGGACTCGCCCCTTGATTCGAACATCAGGGGCTGGAAGGTTGTTATCCCGGCGGTCGACCCGGCGCTGGGAAACTGTGCCGTTTCCGGCTGGACGGACGCATCGTTGGTGATGAACATCCCGATCGCGAA
>DASYGU010000149.1:0-10117 GCA_035999355.1 Candidatus Limnocylindria bacterium
TTCATCTCGGCCAGCATGTCGAAGAAGCGGCGGATGCCCGAGGGCTGGATGTCCCGAACCGTGTCGTTCAGGAACTCGGCGGGAGCCCGGACGGTGCCGGTCGCGTCGGTGGTCATCGGTCTGGAAGTCTAGTCCGCCGCCGGATGCGGAACGTGGGGCAGCCGCTCCCCGGCCTGCACGGCGATGGGCAGCCGATTCGAGTCCCACGGCAGCGGGCAGGTCGCGTACGGGCTGAACACGCACGGCGGGTTGTAGGCGAGGTTGAAGTCCACCACGACCGATCCGTCCTCCGCCACGGGGCCGGTCACCAGGAAGCGGCCGCCGGAGTAGGTTTCCGCCCCGTTCGTCGTGTCGGCGAAGATCAGCCACAGCATGTCGTCATCCTCCGGCAGCGCGTCGAGGTGGAGGTGCTCCCCGCCCGCATCGAAGTGGACGACACCGGCCGACTCCTCCGCCCGGACCTCGCCCAGGACGTCGGGCACGTCCACCGTTCGGAGGCCCGGCGGCCGCTCGAGGTGGCCGGTCACCCGCCAGGCGGGATCCAGCTCAAATCGCGGGACGCCGGCATACGACCGAAGGGCGGGCAGCTCGGTATCCCGCACCCGCAGCCCGATGCGCTCGCCGCGGCGGATGACGTGGACGCGGAGCGCACCGATGTCCACCCGGGTCGGCGGCTGGCCGATGTCATCGGCCAGGACCAGGTCGCCGTCCAGCGGCGCGCCATCCACCGCCGGGCCGGACCCAGGTTCAGGATGGAGGGTCACCACGCCATCGGTCAGCTCCAGCGTCCCGCCGCGCTCGGGCACGCCGCGGCCGACGAGGTGGATCGCGTTGCTCGGATCGGCGCCGAAAGTCTGAGCGCCATCGCTCAACCAGTGGAGCCCGACAAGGGCCAGCCAGCCGTTCGGGTCGCGGAGCCGCCGGTCGCGCTCGGCGACCCAGGCCGCGATCTCGGCCGCGTAGTCGCCAGGCCCCTCCCCGGGGTCCTGTCCCTCACTGATCACGCGCTGGCCGGCAGGAAGATGAGGGTGGGCGCGTCGGGTGCGCCCAGGCGGACGTAGCGGGCGGGGCCGTCGCTCACCGGGTTGGCGTCCTGGGCCCTGCCCACTCGCGTTGTCCCGTCCAGGACGACGGCCACCGGCCCCTCCCCGAAGCGGGCCAGGCAGGCGGCCACGTACCCCTCGCCAGTGGGCTCGGCCAGGACCAGGACACTCCGCCCCAGCGTCGTCCGGCGGCAGGTGGCCTTCAGGAGCGGGTCCTCGCCCGTCTCCCACCACGCCGCCTCGGCGCCGATGACCGGCGCGAGGTCGGTGGCCGCCCGTGCGGCGTCGACCGTGGCCAGGATCACGCCCCGCGGCGGTTCGGTCCAGTCGTCCACCGGGCGGGGCCAGAGGCCCTTGCGGGCGGGGTCGTCGGGGGGCTCGACGTTGAGCATCAGCGCGCCGCGCATCCCGTACCACTCGATCTGGGCCCGGTCGCCGTAATCGGTCGAGAGCCATTGCGGAAACGACTGCGCGCCGCCCTCACGGATAACGCGGTTCAGGGTGGTCAGATCGGGCACCGCGAGGTGGACGTGGCTGATCTCGGGCATCGGTTTCGCAGTCTAGCGGTAGGATCGGCGCATGGAGAAGAGCGGATTCATCCCGGTCAACGGCGGTCGGCTGTACTACGAGGAGGCCGGTGACGGCCCGCCCCTGGTCATGCTCCACGCCGGTGTGGCGAACCTCCGGCAGTGGGACGCGCATGTTCCCGTATTCGCCGAGCACTACCGCGTGATCCGATACGACAGCCGCGGCTACGGCGCCTCCGAGAGCGAGCACGTCGAGTTCTCGAACCACGGTGACCTGGAGCAGGCGCTCGACCACCTGGGCGTGGAGTCGACCCATCTGCTGGGCACCTCGCGTTCGGCGTCCATCGCGCTGAACTTCACGGTCACGAACCCGCAGCGGGTGACCAGCCTGATCGAGGTCGCCGGCGGCGGGGTTGGTGAGCCGACTGATCTATCCGAGGCGCAGGTCGCGCTGGGCGATGCCATGGACAAGGCGAGCGAGGAGGCGCTCGAGGCCAAGGACTGGGTTCGGCTGGCCGATCTGGAGACCGCGTTCTGGGGCGACGGCCCGGGCCAGCCGGGCGGCCGCCTGCCGACGCCCATCCGGGACCAGCTCCACGACTGGATCCTGACCACCTACGCCGCCGAGAAGGAGGAGGCCATCCCCCAGCGGCTCGACCCGCCGGCCGACGAGCGCGTCGACCAAGTGACGATGCCGCTGCTGGTGGTCATCGGTTCCCTCGACGAGGCCTATACCAACGCCACCTGCCGCCTCCTGGCCGAGACCGTGCCCGGCGCCCGGCTCGAGGTCTTCGAGGGCGCGGCCCACATGCTCAACCTCGAGCAGCCCGAGCGCTTCACCAGGCTGATCCTGGAGTTCCTCGCCTCGGTCTGACGGTCAACCTCAGCCGCTCTGGCGGCGGGCAGCGGCCTCCATCTCGTCCACCAGCCGGCGCAGTTCGGTCGCCAGTGTGGGGGAACCGATCTCGCCCTCCCTCTCAAACTCGTCGATTGCGCGATTGAGGTCCCTGGCGATCCGGTTGATGTCGCCACCGCGCAGGTCCTCGTCCTCCACGAACCGGTTGGCCTCGTCAACCAGCTCCTCGGCCGCCCCCTCGCTGATCTCGCCATTCTGCTGACCTGCAGTCACGGCATCGCGGAACTGCTGAACGGCGGCCTCCAGGGTCGGGGGCGCGGGAACCGGCGTGGGAATGGGGGTGGGCACCGGAGTGGGGGCTGGTGTCTCGGCCAGAGATGGGACGACGGAGGCCGATGGAGACGCGGCTCCGAGGCCGGCCGGGCCTAGGGATTGGGAGATCACGAATACGCCCAGCGCGACGAGGACCGCCGCGCCGATGACGGCCCAGAGCCTGGCATCCCGGCTCCGTGAGGGTCCGGGCGGTACAGGTGCCGGGATTTCCGGTTCGGGCTTGGTGGCCTCCGGCGGATCCGGCTGAGAGGCTACTGCGGCGGGGATCACGACCGCCGCCTCCGTCATCTCGTCCGAGGTCCCGGCCGCGGCCGGCACGGCGTCGGATTCGAGCCACGACCGCAGCTCAGCGGCGAGGCCGGCGGCAGACGACTGGCGCCGCGAGATGTCGGGGTCGAGCGCCCGACGGACGATCGCGGAAAGCTCGGGCGGCGCGTCGCCGATGACCAGCGGCGGCGTCTTCTGCGCCTCCGCCAGCTCGACCGGCGTGGTCACGACGTATGGCGGCTCCCCGATGAGTAGCTCGGTCAGGAGGACGCCGGTGGCGTAGACATCGGTGGCCGGTCCGGCCGTTTCGCCGCGCAGCTGCTCGGGGGCCATGGAGCGGAGGGTGCCGGTGATGGTCCCCGGCGCTGTCAGCTGCATGGCCTGGTCGTCCAGGAGTCGGGCGATCCCGAAGTCCACGAGCCTGGCCTCGCCATCGGGGCCGATCAGCACGTTGGCCGCCTTCACGTCCCGGTGGATCACGCCGCGCTGATGGGCGTGCTCGAGCGCTTCGGCAACCTCGGCGCCGATCCGCGCCGCCGCGCGTGGCGGCAGAATCTGGTCGCGCCGAAGCTGTTCGGCGAGGGTGTGGCCTTCCACCAGCTCCATCACGATGACCGCCGCGTCGCCATCGACCGCGACGTCATAGATCGCGACGATGCCCGGGTGGGACAGTGACGCCGCGGCCTGCGCCTCCTGCGTCAGGCGGGCGCGCATGGTCTCATCGGTCAGGAGGTGGCGGTGGAGGAGCTTCACGGCCACGGGACGCTTGAGGACGCGGTCGACCCCCTGCCAGACCTCGGCGCTGCCCCCCATCGCCAGCGGCTTCTCGAGCTGATACCGATCAGAAAGTGAAGCGGGCAGCGGCGGCAGGTCGGGCGTCGAGCCGGGCATGCCGGACATCCTAACGGCGGGCCTGCGGGGAGTGGTGGTGCACCCGATGCGGGTCACTCACCGGCGCGCTACGCCGCAGTCGGCGGTCCGAACCAGGTGGTCAACGCCTCAACGAGCCCGAGCTGCGCCTCGTCGCCTACCCACGCGACATATCCATCGGGCCGAATCACCACGGCCGAGGGAGCGGCGACCGCCCCGAGGGCCGGAAGCTCCCACGGACCATCGTAGCGGGCGTCGACGAGCTGAACCCGATTCTTCCAGGGCGTGATGTCGAAGGCGCCGGGCTCAGCGATGTTGACCAGCACCGGCCGGGCATCGTGCAGCAAGGTGAAAACCCGCAGCGGACCGTCAGGGGTTATCAAGTCGAGATCGGGCATGCGGCGTCCGAGCAGCGGGTGGCCCTCGCCGAGATCGTAGTGAATGTCGAGGCCGGACATCATCGCGGCGAATCGTCGGCGAGGCTCGTCCATGCTCAGGAGCTCGGACACGCTGTCGCGCAGCGCCTCGATCCGATCGTCGACGCGCATGAGCGCGACCTGCGCCATCGTGGTGCGGAGCACGCGGGCACCGATGGGGTGCCGCTCGTCATGGTAGGTATCCAGCAGGCTGTCCGGCGAGATCCCGTTGACCACCTGCGCCAGCTTCCATCCCAGATTCACAGCATCCTGCACGCCGGTGTTGAGACCCTGCCCACCGACCGGGGAATGCACATGGGCGGCGTCCCCGGCCAGCAGGACCCGTCCCTTGCGGTAGGCGGCGGCCTGCCGGGTCATATCGGTAAACCTGGAGATGAAGGTGGGGCTGTGGATCCCGTAGTCGGTGCCGTACACGGCGATGAGGCCCTCGCTCAGATCGCGCAGGGTGGGGTCGTCCGAGTTTCCGACCTTCGACTCGGTCAGCATGACGCCAACCGTGCCGCCTTTCGCGTAGATCACATCGCCGCCCTTGACCTCGTACTCCACCTTGCCCAGAGCATGCGTGCCCGAAGGAGTGCGACGAATGCCCGTTTCCGGCTCCTCGGTCATCTCGACCTGGGCGATCAGGCTGCTCGTCGTCGGATCCCAGCCGGGGAACTCGATGCCGGCCGCTTTGCGGACCAGGCTGCGCCCTCCGTCGCAGCCGACGAGATACTCCGCCCGTAGCGACTGACCATCGGACAGCGCGACGTCGACGCCGATTTCGTCATGCGCGAATCCCGTTACCTCAGAGCCGTAGCGGATCGGCACTTTCAGCTCGGCGACCCGACCAGCGAGGATGCGCTCGATATGGTTCTGCCACAGCCCGAGGCCGTAGGGATGCCGGGTGGGAAAGTCGCTGATGTCCAGGCGGATCATGGCGAACCCGGCAACCTGGGCCACCTGCCCCTCCCCCAGGAACCGATCGGCGATGCCGCGCTGATCGAGGACCTCAATCGTGCGCGACTGCAAACCGCCTGCGCGCGAGCCCGGGAGGTCCTGGTTGGGGCGCCGCTCGATGATGACGACGTCGACGCCGGCCAAAGCCAGCTCGCCCGCCAGCATCAGCCCCGTCGGACCGCCTCCGGCGATCACCACCGCGTGGTCCATCGGCTGATCATGGCGCGCCCGTGGGGTCTTGACATGCATGTTCTAGCCTCTGGTCATGAGCCCAAGCGAGAGCACAGTCGTCCCCGCCGAACGGATCATCGACTACATCACGACCACCTTTGACGGCGTGGACGTGGTCACGGCCAAGGAGGCCACGTTCTTCTCCCTCGACCCGGTCCGACACTTTCCGAGCATCGCGACCATCGTCACCACCGACGACCACGACCAGGCATCAGACCTGTCGCGGCCCGGTGTCTATCGTCTGAACATCGGTCTGGATCGCACCACATTTCGCCGCCTGTTCCCCACCGACGCCAAGGTCGAGCACGACTTCAGTGCCCTCGACCGCCTGATGCCCCATCCGGTCTACGGAGCGCAGAATTGGGTCTGCGTCCTGAACCCGGGCGAGGCGATATTCGAGAACGTCGTGAAGCCGCTCCTAGATGAGGCCTACGCGCTCGAGAAGGCGCGCGCCAAGCGGCGCAAGGGCGGCTAGGTCAGTCGTGCGCGGTCGGCGGGCGGAGCTCAGTGAATCCGGCGCGGCGCTCGTAGGCATCGGCCACCCGCAGGACGGTCGATTCGTCGAAGGCCCGGCCGATGACCTGGAAGCCCACCGGCAGCCCATCCGACAGCCCGCACGGGACCGATATTCCCGGCAGGCCGGCGATGTTCACCGGCAGGGTGCAGGCGTCGTTGAGGTACATGAGCAGCGGATCGTCGGTCTTGGCCCCGATCTTGAACGCCACCGATGGTGAGGTGGGCGCCAGGAGCGCGTCCACCGAGGAGAGCACCTCATCGAACTCGGCCTTGATCAGGGTCCGGACCTGCTGGGCCTTGAGGTAGTAGGCGTCGTAGTAACCAGCTGATAAGGCGTACGTGCCCAGGATGATCCGCCGCTTGACCTCCAGCCCGAACCCGGCGCCGCGGGTCAGGCGGTAATTCTCCAGTAAGTCATCCACGCCGGCCGAGGCGCCGTAGCGGATCCCGTCGTAGCGGGCCAGGTTCGCGCTCGCCTCGGCCGGCGTGATGATGTAGTAGGTCGCGAGTCCCTTGTCGGTGGAGGGAAGGGACACGTCAACGATGTCCGCGCCGGCCGCGGCGAGGGTGTCGATCGCGGCGCGGACTGCGGTCTCGACCCCGGCCTCGAGGCCCTCCACGAAAAACTCGCGTGGGACGCCCAGGCGCAGGCCGCGCACCTCCCCGTCGAGCGCGGCCAGGTAGTCGGGGACCGGCACGTCCACGCACGTCGAGTCGCGCGGGTCGTGCCCGGCCAGCGTTCCGAGGACGAGGGCGACGTCCCGCACCGAACGACCGAATGGCCCGCACTGGTCCAGCGACGAGGCAAAGGCCACCATCCCGTATCGGCTCACCCGACCGTAGGTGGGCTTCATCCCGACCACACCGGAGAGGGCGGCCGGCTGACGGATGGAGCCCCCGGTGTCCGTGCCGGTGGCGAAGAACGCCTGGCCCGAGGCAACCGCCACGCTGGAACCGCCACTCGACCCGCCCGGGACCAGCGTCTCGTCCCACGGGTTGTGCACCGGGCCGTAGGCGCTGTTCTCGTTCGAGGAGCCCATCGCGAACTCGTCGCAGTTCGTCTTGCCCAGCAGGATCGCGCCGGCAGCGGCCATCCGATCCTCGGCGTCACTCGCGTACGGGGACAGGTAGCCGGCCAGGATCCGCGACCCGGCGGTAGTCGGCAGTCCCCCATCGGGCTGGCCATCCTCGTTCAGGGCGCGGGTCACGAAGATGTCCTTCAGGGCGTACGGGATCCCGAGCAGCGGGGCCCTCACGCCATCGGCCCGCGCGCCGTCAGCGATGTCGGCGGCTTCGAGCGCCTGCTCGGCACCGACCGCCAGGAAGGTGTTCAGCCGGCCGGCGTCACGGTCGATCCGGTCCAGGCACGCCTCGACCAGGTCGCGGCTGGACAGCTCCCCGGCTTCGAGCAACGGGGCGATCTCGCTGATGGTGCGATCGGCGAGCGGAAGCTCGGACATCGGTCGCTAGCGGCCTTCCTTGAGCACGAGCGGAACCCGGAGATGGTCGCCTTCGCGCAGCGGCGCATTGCCGAGGGCCGCCGCGCGGGTCAGGCGGCCGGCGTCGGACGGGATGTCCTCGCGCATGACATTCTCGAGGGGCAGCACGCTGGCGGTGGGGCCGACCATGCTCGTGTCCACGTCCTGGAGCACCGCGATGGCCTCCAGGATCCGCGACAGCTGGCCCTCCATGAGGTCCAGCTCCTCATCGGTCAGGTGGAGACGAGCCAGCGCGGCGACATTCTCGACATCCGCGCGACTGATCATGAGCCGATGCTAGCAGGCGAGAATGGACCGATGATCGAGGCACCCCAGGTCGAGTCGCTGCCGGTCCCCGGCGGCCGGATCGAGCGCCTCGTGCTACGCGGCGGACCCGGCGTTCCGCTGCTGGTGGTGGGCGGCGTGGAGACCGGCCTGCGGCTGCTGGCAGGGACCGAGGCGCTCCTTGCCCAACGCTGGGCACGGCGGCGCGCGACCCGCACCGTGATCGTGGTCGGGCGCACGATCCCCGAGGACCCCGCCGATGCCGATGCCCTGCTCCATCCGCGGGTCAGCGCCGCGGCGATCACGGTCGCGATCACCGCGCCGGGCGCCCCGTACGGACGGGTCGCAATTGAGGCCGAATCGGGCGGCGGGCGGATCTCGCTGTGGCTCACCGTGGACCACCCGACGATCGTGTCGCGGCTGGTGCTGGCCGCGTCCGCGTCCGAGACCCCGACCGGTTCGAAGATGGCGCCGCGGATGCAGGAGTGGATCGAGCTGGGGGAGCGCGGCGAGTGGGGCGAGTTCTTCCGCCGGATGGCGCTCCAGATGCGGCCGGGAGGCGAGGCCGGCAACGCGCCGCCCGCCGGGTCGTTCGCGGCCGCTGCGAGCCTCCAGCCGGTGCCTGCCACCCCAGAGCGGTTCCTGGCCGAGCTGCGCGGGACGCTGGACCCGACCTCGTTCGTGACCAACCGGCTGAAGGAGATCCGGGTGCCGACCCTCCTGCTGGCCGGTGGCCAGGACCAGGTCGTGCCCCTGCCGTCGTCCCGCCTGGTGGCGGAGCACATCCCCGGGGCGCGGCTGGAGGTGGACCCCGAGTGCGGCCACACGGTCCGGTCCTCGTTCCGTGGCTACGACGACCTGGTCGAGACGTTCCTGGTCGCGGGCGACCTCGGGAGCGACTAGGCCGGGATCGCGGACGCCGGCGCCCGCCGCCGCATGAGCGCCAGCAGCCCGACGCCGGCCAGGGCCACGAACGCCGACACCGCGAACACGGACCCGTAGCCGAACGCGGCGGCCACCGAGCCGAGGACGGCTGGGGCGAGCCCGAAGCCGAGGTCGATGAAGGCCGAGGTCGAGCCCAGGACCGCGCCACGCTCGGTGGAGCCGACGCGATCGACGGCCATGGTCAGCAGCGCGGGCGCCATGAACGTGGCCCCGAATCCGAACACCGCGGTACCGATGTACAGGCTGGCCACCCCCGGCGCCAGGCCCAGGATCAGGAGGCCGATGAACTCTGCGGTCAGCCCCAAGGCGGCGGTGCGGGCGTATCCGAGCCGATCGGGCAGCCACGGGATGGCCGCCCGGAGCAGGATCACGATCCCCGCGTACAGGAGGAACAGGCTGCCGGCGCCATCGAGCCCAAGCTCGCGGGCGTGGAGCACGAGGAAGGCAAAGAACCCGCCCATCCCCCACGTGCCGGCGAGGAGGACAAGGCCGGGGCCAACGGCCGCCGGATGGAGGAACCGGGCCGCGAGCCCGCGATGTGGGACCGGCTCATCGGTCGGTTCGAGGTCCGGAGGGCGCGTCTCGGGCACCCGCCAGGCGAGTGCGACGGCCAGGCCGGCCAGGGCGGCGGCCGCGATCCAGACCGCGTTGAAGTCCGCGACGTCGAGCAGTGCCTCGCCGATCAGCGGACCGATCGCGATCCCCACGTACAGCGACAGCGAAAGGTAGTTGATCGCCTCCCCACGACGGTCGTCGGGGGCCAGGTCACTCGCGGTGGTCAGCGCGGCCACGAACATGAACGCCTCGGCGGCGCCGAGCAGCAGCCGCATCGCGATGAGCAGGGGCACGCTGACCGCGACCAGATGGCCGAGCATGCCGATCGCGAACAGCGCCGAGCCACCGATCAGCAGCGGCCGGCGTCCGCGGCGGTCGGCCAGGGCGCCGCTCAGCGGTCGGAGGATGAGCGCGGTCAGCCCGAACGCGCCGACGGTCAGCCCGACCGCGACGTCGTCGCCGCCCAGCGCATCGGTCACGTACAGCGGAGTTGCCGGCAGGGTCATCCCATCGGCGATGAAGTACGCCAGGGTGGCGACGGCGAGGAGTACGAATGCGGGCGTGAGCAGGCGAGACGGGGACGCGGCGGTCATGAGTCCGGGCAGTCTAGACTCCGACCGATGTCCGATCCCTGTACCTGCCCGCCCGACCCGTCCGAGGCCCGTTCCCGGGCGCCGCTGAGCGATGAGGCGGCGCAGATCGGTGAGCATTTCGACGAGCGATTCCAGGCCTGGGAGCCCGTCGGTCCGGAGGCGACGGACCTCCTGTTCTCGTGGCTCCGTGACGAAGGCCTGTCCGGGTCCACGATCATGGACGTGGGCTGCGGCACCGGTGA